>NZ_FOXB01000006.1 GCF_900115615.1 Hydrogenimonas thermophila
CTAACTGGGGTTCAAAGGTTCCATTTCTATCTCTTGGAACTTCTAACTCAAACTCTCCTACGGAGCTTTTCATCTTTTTTGAAGATTTACCGTTTTTACGATTTTTTATCTCTTTGGATAAGTGTGATTCAAGCTCTGCTTCTAAAGCAGCTTCTGTAAGTTGTTTTATAAGTGGAGCAAGCACTCCATCTTTTCCATCTATTTTTGCACCTCTTTTTATCTGCTCAAGTGCTTCATTTAAATCAAATGTCTCTTTCATGTGTCTTTCCTTTAGAATATGTTATTCTATCGGATTGACACAAAATTTCTAACACTCCCTTCTTTTTTCAATTTCATTTTTGGAAATTAAAAAGTATTTACCATTAACATATAAAGTACTAAAATTAATAATAATACTATACTTAATTCTTGTAATTATGGCATATTTGCAATTTAATCCTTGGTATCAGATAATTACTATAGTAGCTTCAATTACATATATTATCTTATTTTATATGTCTATACGTGTTTGGATAATGGGACATACAAAAGCAAAATATTATCTTATTGCAATGACTATATATATTTCTACAATTGTTGTTATGTCATTAATGATTAATGGTATACTTGAAAACAATTACATTACAAGATTTGCTTTTCTTTATGGCTCATTTATGGAGATTATACTTTTTACTCTTCTATTGGCTAATAGGTTTTATGAAGTTAAAAATGAGAAAATTAGAATTCAAAATAGACTTATTGAGATAAAAGAAAAAAATGAAAAATTTTTAGAATATGAGATAGAAAATAGAACTAAAGAGATTAAAAATCTTTTAAGAGATAAAGAGCTTTTATTAAAAGAGGTATATCATCGTGTAAAGAATAATTTTCAAATGGTAATAGGAATGATCTCTATCCAAGCTAATAAGGAAAATAATAAAGTTTATAAAAAATCTTTTCAAGAATTGATATGTCGTATAAAGTCTATGTCAGCTGTTCATCAGTCTCTTTACAACTCTAAAGCTCTTTCTTGTATTAAGAGTAAAGAATATATTCCAAAAATCATACAAGATGTTAAACATGTATTTAATAGAGATAATATGGAAATAATTGAAATGGTAGATTCTATAGATCTTAAAATGGAATATGCAATATCTTTAGGAGTTATTGTAAATGAAGTGCTTACAAATGCAATAAAACATAATTTTAATTTAGAAAAAAAATTAATAATATATATAAAATTAAAAAAAGTTAATGAACAAATTAATCTATTGATTAAAGATAATGGAAAAGGGTTTGATACTGAACATAAGCTCATTCAAACAGGTTTAGGTTTGAAGCTTTTGGAACAATTTATTAAAAAGATTCCAAATAGTCATTTTGAATTTCATTCAACAAGTGAAGGAACAGAGTTTTCACTCTTTTTTACCACATAACTTTCATCCATAATCTTAATAGAACTTTATTTCTACTAAATAGTTTTTTTCCAACAGTAGTCCGACATTTTCTTATTATTATTTAAGTATGAAAATAATTATAAGAGGAGTATGTGATGTCTGTAATAAATAAAATAGTTTTTGCATTGTTTATAAATAGTATATATTTCGTTTTATTAACACAAATTTATGTTATGGGCAGTGAAAATACAAAAGTTAATAGTAAAAGTAAAAATAAACAGGAATATATACAAGATAAAGATAAAATTGTTTTGGAAAAAGCATTTAAGACTTTGAATAAAATTACAGATAGCAAAGCTGTAAATAAATTAAAAAATAAATTAAAAAAAAGTGTTTTTAATAAATTAAAAAAGCACAGTATTGTTATTGATCTTCCTGAACTTAAAATACCTATATTAGAAAAATATTTTAAATTAGACAATATGGCATTCGGGATTAATGGTAACCTATACAAAAAAAAGCCTTGGAAAAATTTGCCAGATAATTTGAAAGTACAAAATGCTAATGGATTGCATATATATTTAACTGGTGAAAGTATTATAAAAATAGGTGATTATGCCCATAAGGGAGCAGTTTTAATTAATCTAAATCAAGATTTATCTTCAAAATCAATTACAATGTTCAGTTTTGAAGAGAATGATAAGTTGTTTGAAGTTATGAAATTTGCAGATGTTGATTTTTTTAAAAAATATAAATTATCTGGAAAAAATGTTTTCGAGATTACGATTCTGTTGGATGAAAATGATGAGCCTAAAGATATTAAAATAGCAGCACTTGAACAAATAGCAATTAATCATAGATATACTCAATTATCAACAATATTTGATATATCAGAAAAAGGTTTCGTTTTTAAATATATAGAACTTAATGACAATTTAACTTTACAAGATTTAATGCCTAGTTTATATGGAGGAAAAGGTTTTGCTTTTTATGATTTAAAGATATATTTACCATTTGAAGGTGCAAAAGAGTTTGGTATAAAAGCAAAAACAAAATATTTTGGTGTGGAAAATGATGTTTATCTTTTTGAGTATGAAAAAAATCATGCAATAGCAATTGATGTAAGTGCTAAAGGAAAAGAGAGATTCAATATAGCAAAACTCATAAAAAAAGCGAGAAACATAAAATTACCAGCACCGGCACTGCAAAAACTTGAAACTTTTGGTGTGGCAAAAGGGATGGTAATTATTAGTGATGCAGAGTTTAAACTTAATAAAAACTCTTTAAAACCTGGAATTGCCAAAGATTTGATCTTGGATATTATGGGGAAAAAGAGCAAACCTCTTAAACTACATAATATGACTTTTGTTGCCGACTATGATACTGATCTTTCAGGAGAGTTTGGAAAAGTTTTTTCTAAAGGATTGAAAGGATTTAAATTTGGACTTTCAAATAATGCAAAAATTGAGGGGTATATTGACGGTATTTTTGATAAAAAGCCATTTGTTGCCAAACTTGAGTTTCAAGAAGAGGAAGGAGACTCTTTTAATTTAAAAAATCTTGCATTGCCAAATGGGTTTACCTCAAAAACTACAGGAGCCAATCTAGACCAAGGATTATTTTTAATCATTGATGAGAGTTCGGTAGAGATGGCAGTAAATAGTGGATTTAGTTTAACTATTGAAAAAAAAGATATAGGTTTTGATGGTTCAATAGGGTTAATTGCAGATGAAGAGAGTATAGGTGTAAGTTTAACTGGTGATATACACGACACTATAGATAATTTTGTTGGTATTAAACATTTTCAAGTTAATGGAGGCAAGATTAATACGATCATTTATGATACAGCTGTAACAAGCGGATTAGAATTAGACACCTCTTTTATGGGTAGAACTATGACAATGTCTGGAGATCTTGTTTTTGATGACAAAGGGTACCCTAAAGGCATTGGTGCAAAAACCGACATAAGCAAACTTGATAAAGATGGATGGAAACTTGTTAATTATTCTACTATTATTGGTGTACCAACATTTACTGCCAGTACTGTTGGTGCAGTAGCCGGAGGTACAGTATTTGGTATTGTTGGAGGATTGGTTGGAAATGTAATGGGTGATGTTGCTGGAGGTGCTGCTGGAGTTCCTTTTGGTGGAGTAGGTGCTGCACCTGGAGCTGTTATTGGAGGGCTTGTCTCAACAGCATTGGTTGGAACAGCAGGGGTTGCCATAGGTACAGTAGGTACAGGTGTGATTGAGTCAGCACAAGGGTTTGCACTTGGAGCTATTGGTGATGCAATTATCGGTAATACTAAAATAGGACAAAAAGGAATGGATATTTTAACAAAAGAAGAAGCCTTTCTTTTTAAAGCAGATGAAGCATATTTATCTTTTGCCACGCCAAATGCTATAAATCCAAATCTTGGTATTAACGCTGCAGGTATTAATTTTAATGCTAACAATATTGTTTTCTTTGACAGCTATAAAACAAATATTGTTCATGATTTTACTTGGGTATATACATTGGGAAATAAAATCAGTAAAGATATAGTAAAAGTTGGAGATATTGCTAAAGATATAGAAAAAGACTTTAAAAAAGCTACTAAACGATTTGAAGATAAACTAAAAGCCAAAGAGGAAGAGTTAAAACAATCTGGTAAAAGAGTAGATGGAAATTGGAAAGTAGAAGCTAAAAAAGAGATACTCAAAGATTTTAAGTTTACTAATGATGAACTTAAAAAGGCAGAGAAATATGTAAAACTTTATGCAAGTACTTTCCAAAAAGTTATGGCAGTTATTCATTATGAGTTAGGACTGGTGAAGAAAAAACCTAATTTTCCTTATGTGCTTACAAAAGCTGAAAAGAAGGGGATTAAAGAATTAAAAAATATACTCAATGGGATAAAATTGAAAGATGATAAATTTGGTCCTATAGATATAAAAGAGATATCGGTAGACACAGTTCCTACATTTAAAGTTGTTGGAAAAGCAAAACTATTAAAAGATGAGACAAATGTAGTTATTGGTTTTATAGATGGTCAACATCTTGCATTTCATTCCGATCTAAAAACACCTTTGGGAGTGGTAGATACACAGTTTAAGTTAAAAAACTTAAAAACTGTTGAAATGGCTGGACAGTTTAAAACAAATGATAAAATTCAAGTTTGGATCGAAAATGAAGTTGAAAATAAAATGAACTCTCTTTTTAAGAGTGGGGATAAGATTTTTTCTAAGCTTAACAATGATCTAAAGGAACTTAAAAAAGAGTCAGATAAAGCATTAAAAGAATTGAGATCATTTAAAAGTAATGAAGTTAAATATATAGATAACTCTAAAGCAGTAAAAAAAGCCCAAAAAGAGTTAAATGAAGCAAAAAATATATTTAATAAATATGTTAATGAGTGTAAAAATCATCCTGCAATACCTTGGGTACATTGTCATAAATGGCATTGCAGTAAAGGTTATAAATATCCTTGTAGAGATTTATTACCTGAAAATATTGATAAAAATGTAGATGAAGTAGTCAACCTTATTAACAAATATTTTCATCATATTGAAAATCCTAATGTAAAAAAACAAGAGTATGAACATACCAAAAAAAGTGTAGAATCTCATACATATAACCCTGAACTTCAAAAAAGAAACAATAAATATATTAGTACAAATGCTGCATATAAGGCTAAGAAGGCTGAAAAATTATCTATTGGAAAATACTATAGTTTTAAAAAAAATGTTATGAATAATAAAAAGTTAATATTTACTGTAAATAAGGTATTTTTAGAAGGTGACTATAATCCTTTGAAAATAGAGTATTTGTTAAAAATAGACTATTCACTAAATGGTAAAAATTACTCTAATTATTTTATTTATAGACCATATGATAGTGACTTCAATAGAGCAGCTATAAGTACATTAATTACAAAAATAGTGCTAGCTAAAATTAATTCTAATGAATTTAAAAAAGAGACTAAATGGTTTTCAAGTATAGTTAAAAAAGACCTTTCCAATTTAATAAAAGGGAATAAATATAAAGAGTATCTTTCTGTAATTAATCAAAATAGATATAAAAAAGCAATAGAAACTAATATTGAGCATTTGGAAAGTTTTGAAAACTCTAGTAGCAATATACAGAATAAAAATATTTTAATGAGTGATATGATGCCAGGAAGTAGGATATTTAAAAATAGATATATTGCTATTGCACACAGTACTTTATGTTTAGGAGTTGCTAGAAATGGCATAGATGTGATTCAGAAAAATTGCAAAAGTAAAAATATAGAGAGATGGACAACAAATGTTTTATTAGATAACAATAAAAAGCCTACTGGGTATGTGCAACTAAAAACTAAAGGTTTATGTTTGAAAGCCAGAAGTGATAATAACAAACAGCCTGGGGATCCTTTAATGTTGTCTCAATGTAATAATATTGATACACACGAAGAATGGAAGATAATTTCTAAAGATGGTTTTTTTGATAAAATTATTAATAAACATTCACAAATGTGTTTACATTTTGACAGTATTAATGCTAATCCAAAATCTGCATATGCTGTTTGGGCTCCTTGCATTGAAGTAGATTCTCAGGGGTTTAGAGATATTAAAGATGTCCAAAGACCAGAAATGCATATGGTTAATGATGAAATCAAAGCAAAAAGTGGTCAATGCATATCTGTTCATAGAGATTTAGATAAACATTTTATTAAAACCAAATATGGGCATACTGTAATTAAAAATCCAGAACATTATAGAAAAAATAATGGATCTGGAGTTTATGGGTTATATGCTGCAGAGTGTAAAGAAGATACTAATAGTAAATTTAACTACCTTGAGTTGATAGATGGTTACATTAAAATTATTCATACAAAAACAGGATGGTGTGTTGTGCCAAAACATAATAAAAGTGATAAGCTGGCATTGAAACCTTGTAGTAAAGAAGATGCAATGTTTTGGAAACCTATAGCAGTTAAAAATGGCTTTTTATTAAAAAACTATTTTAAAAAAGAGTGTATTGATATTAAAGATAATAAACTCTCTTTAAAAAGATGTAATAAAAAAGCTAATGAACAAATTATAGACTTTGTAAATAAAGGTAAAAGATGAAAAATTACTATAATTTATTACTTGTAATTTTAATTTTTTTAATGAGTGGATGTGCTATTGAAGAAGTAGCATACATTTCTCCCTCTGAGTTTAAAAAATCTAAAGATTTAATTTATAATATACCTGTTAAAGATAAAACATCATTACTTATTAAAGATGCTTTATCCAAAATTAAAGATGCAAAGTATAGTGATGCTATAGAAATTATAAACAGAGGTTTAAGACAACAACCATCAAATGCTCATTTACATTTTCTTAATGCACTTTCGTATCACTATTTGTCTTTAAATGGTGATATAAAGATGGAAAAGCTAGCAGAGAGTGGATATAAAGCATCATTACGATTTGATGGTTCAAACTATTTAGCGGCATATCTTTTAGGAAATATATATTTTAAGCAAAAAAAGTTTCTTAAAGCACAAAACTATTTTTCACGTGGCTTAATATATGCTTCAAATAATCCTTATCTTTTAAGAGGGCTAGCTGTTGCATCATATTATTGTAACGATATTTCTTTATCAAATTGGGCTTCAGAAAAAGCAGATAAAATTGATCCAAATAATCTTGCAAACATTAAAAACTTGATGTTTGTTAAAGCAGCTAAAGGAGAGATGGAAGAGGCTTATCATCTTTTTAAAAAGTATCGTTCTTTAGCTGCTTTAGGTAAATCTAGAAGTTTTTTTCAAGAAGAGAAAATTGCATATATTCAAACAAGGTTAAAAGATTGGAATGATTTTCATGTTAGAAAAATTAAAAATCTTTTTGGCTATGATAATGATCAAACTACTGATAGTTATGAACCTGATGGTAATGATAAGGGTGATGAGATATATGTAAATAAAGATGAACAAATTAAATCATCTAGTAGTATTTTAAGTAAAGAAAAGTTTGTACAAAATATGCCAAATATGATACTAGTTGATGTAGTTATTATAGAAACGGAAGAATTGAGGTCTGAGTCTAAAGGGATTAATTTATTAGAGGGACTACAAGTAACTTTAAGTGGTTCTATAAGTTATGATTATTCTAGTTCAGGTGATATATATGATAGTGGATGGACAGTATCACCTGAATTCTCTTTTGCTGGATTATCATATAGTTTTAATATTTTTAATGATGGGGCTAATAAAGCTGAAATACTAGCAAGCCCTTCTTTATTAGCAGTAGAAGGATCCACTTCAAGTTTTCATTCAGGTTCTACATTACATGTTGCATTAGATAGTACAATTGGAGATGCATCGTTAGAAGATGTGGATGTAGGTATAAGTTTACAAATTACACCAACATTTTATAAAAATGAGCTCATTAAAATAGAAGTTCATGCCCAAAGATCACAATTAGAGCCTTTGTTTGAAGAGGTTGGATTTAAATCAGCAGCACAAACATCAAAAACATCTGTAGATGCAACAGCTATTTTGAAAATAGGAGATACTTTAATTTTAAGTGGACTAACTCAAACCTATAAAAATAGATCTGAAAGTGGTGTACCAGTATTGCAAGATGTACCAGTTGCCCAATATTTCTTTTCAAATGAGAATGACTCTAATTTAAAAAAATCAATTATGATATTGCTTACACCTCAAAAAGCAAGATATTTTAATAACTATATGAGTAATAGTGATGATATTCAAAAAGATACAAAATATACAATTCAACTTAAAAAACAAGAAGGAATTAAAACAGAGAATATAGATATTGTAATCGCCAATACTCAGAAAAACTCTTTATATAGGGAGTTTAGAGATGGTGACTTAAGACTTGAATCTTGGAATAATAAAGATACATTTTTAGAAGCAGTTAAAAGAACATTACGGTTTTTATATTATTAAAAATGAAAAAATCAATTATATACATATTCTGTTTTTATAGCTTATTATTAGCAGAACTTTCACATTCTACTTATGAAGAGATGAAAAAAAATTCACCAGAAGTTTTGAAATTGATAGTTAATGATGTTCAACTGAAAACTTTAAATAGGTATAAACTAGAAGTTAAGATTAAAGCAACAGTTATTAAAGTGATAAGGACTGAGACTAGAGTGCAATCCAATTGTCAAATATTTATAAAATATGAAATACCTAAATTAGTAAAAAAAGGATATATAGGACCAGTCTCTCTTAAAGCTCTCAAGAAAAAAAATAAGTATATAGCATATTTGATATACTCAATTGAAAACAAAGTGTATATTCCTAGTGCTAAAGGTTTAAGCTTTAAAGTTATTGATGATTAAATATGATATTTTATCAAATCTTACATACCTTCAAGTAGAGTCAACCACAAACCTTCTACCTCTTTGTTATCAAGTAAGATAGTTTTTTGTGTCTCCATTAATACTTTTATTTGATCTTTTGGATAGCTTCTTGCAATTACACAGTTTGGATGTGCAGGAAGAAATGCTCTAATTAAAGCTATATTTTCTTGTAAGGCTTTTGAGCATATAAAGCAACTATCTGGTTTATGCAGTCGTCCTTCATGCTCTAGTATTGAAAGGTAGCTTTCTACAGCTGTACGCATTGGATTTTGAAGATGCCAAATATTGGCAGAGTGTTCTAAAATATCAAAATAGAAATTTCCAGGAATTTCTACATCTTTAAGATGATCATATAGCAGTGTAATAAAATGTTGCCATATAGTTAATCTATTAGTTTCTTTTAACCATGGAAAGCCAAGATGTATGACATTTCTTAGTTTTGGCAAGAATTGTATAGAATCTTTTTCAATCTCAAAATCGACTTTAAAACCTGTTGTAACAATAGGGTGTCTTGCTCCATAAAAACGGTATAGAACCTCTAATCTCTCTTTTGTTAATATTGATACAATGGTATCTTCATTTTTTGCTTTTTTTACGTTTAAAATATACCCCTGCACGTGTCAATTCCCTTTTTTCAGGTAGTTGTAACCGATTTTTTTGTAAAATCGCCTAATTTTGGAGTATTGTACCAAAGAACTCACGTTAATAAAGGGTTTGGAATGGATTTATTGCGAGGATTTAAAGATAACTGTGGTTTTGGACTTGTTGCCAATATTGACAACACTCCAAGTCACGAACTTTTGGAAGATGCAATTCATGCGCTTGAACGCATGATGCACCGAGGTGCAATTGCAGCAGACGGAAAGAGTGGTGACGGAAGTGGACTACTTCTTTCTATGCCTGAAAAATTTATGGCAAAAATTGCTAAAGAGGCTGGTCATACTTTACCCTCTCAGTATGCAGTTGCCCAAATTTTTTACAAGAATGAAGATAGCATTAAAGTCTTTGAAGAGATGTGTGCAAAAAATGACTTACGTGTCATTTTTATGCGAAAAGTTCCTGTAAATACTGATGCATTGGGACAATTTGCGCTTGAAACTTTACCAACAATTGTTCAGGTATTTGTTGCGCCTAACTCACTTATGGCAACAAAACGATTTGAAGCACTCATCTATCTTACAAGACGTGAAACTGAAAATGCATTGAGAGAGGATGAGGAATTTTACATTCCAAGCTTTTCAAATAGAGTAATCAGCTATAAAGGGCTGGTTATGCCAACACACATAAAAGAGTTCTATCCAGATCTTAATGATCCTGATTTTGAGATAAGTTTTTCACTTTTCCATCAACGTTTCTCAACAAATACACTTCCTCAGTGGCGACTTGCACAGCCTTTTAGGATGATTGCTCATAATGGTGAAATTAACTCTGTTGAAGCAAACCGTTTCAATGTAATAGCTAAGTGCGAATCTGTAAAATCAGAAGTATTCAGCGATGAAGAACTAAAACGCATGATGCCACTGCTTCAGGATGGCTCAAGTGACAGTGCAAGCCTTGATAATTTCTTTGAATTTTTACGTGTAAATGGTATGGATATTTTTAAAGCAGTACGTGCTGTAATTCCTGCTCCGTGGCAAAATACTCCTCATATGGATGCAAACTTAAGAGCATTTTATGAGTATATGAGCACATGTTTTGAAGCTTGGGACGGTCCAGCAGCTGTTAGCTTTACAGATGGACGCTACATTGGATGTGTTCTAGATAGAAACGGATTGCGTCCTGCAAAGTATATTGTTACTAAAGATCGCCGTTTGATTATTTCAAGTGAATATGGTGTTGTTGATATAGAAGATGACAATATCTTAGAAAGAGGCCGTTTACAGTCTGGAGAGATGATTGGTCTTGACCTTAAGTATGGTACGATACTTAAAAATGATGAGATTAATGAGTATCTTAAAAATTCTAAGCCATATGCTGAGTGGCTTAATGAGCAAATGGTTTATCTTCAAGAGTATGTAGAAAAACCATTTGAAAATCTTGAGTACTACAATGTTGATGATATCATAGAGAAACAGCGTTACTTTAATATAACCCAAGAGGTTATTGATCAAATAGTAGAACCTATGGTTAAAGATGGTAAAGAGCCTACCGGATCAATGGGTGATGATACTCCTATTGCTGCTTTTTCAAATGTTCAACGAAACTTTACAGACTTTTTCAAGCAAAAATTTGCACAGGTAACCAACCCTCCTATAGATCCGATAAGAGAAAAAGTTGTTATGAGTATTAATACTGGATTTGGTGAGATACACAATATTTTAGATGAAGATCCAGACCATTCACAACGCCTTAAAACAACATCGCCAATATTGACATTTGAAAAGCTTGAAGTTTTAAAAAGCTTTGGTGATGAGAAGCATCCACGATTTAAACCATATTACAAAAACAGAACATATAGTACCACTTTCGAAGAGAATCTAAAGGGAAGTTTGGAAGACTTAGTTTATGACATTATTGAAGATGTTAAAAATGATGGTGTTCGAATTGTAATTCTTGATGATAAAGCACTAGGTAAAAAGTATAAGACAATACCTATGGCAATGGCTGTAGGTCGTTTAAACTATGCACTTCTTGATGCTGGAGTTCGACATCTTGTAAGTATTGTTGCAATAACAGGTGAGGTAATAGATTCTCACTCTGTAGCTTGTCTATTGGCATATGGAGCATCAGCAGTATGTCCATATATGCTATTTGCTACAGTTTACAAACTCTTAAAAGATAAAGACCTTACAGAGTATGAGATGCGTAATGAATTTAAAAAGGTTCACAGCGCATTGGGTGCTGGAATATTGAAAATTATGTCTAAAATGGGAATCTCTACTGTAGCGTCATACAGAAATTCAGCACTATTTGATGTAATTGGTCTATCAAATGAGGTAGTTGAGGACTGTTTTAGAAATTCACATACTCTTGTTCCTGGTATTGGATATGATGATATAGAAAAACGAATTGAGAAGTATCATAAAGATGCATTTGAGCATGAACATATCAATAAACTTTTCCCTCTAAATGTAGGAGGTATTTATAAGTATATTGATAAAGGTGAGTATCATGACTATGCACCTGTAGTCTCTATGGCTATGCGTCAGGCAGCTACAACAGGGAAAAAAGAAGATTTTAATGTTGTTAAAAATCTTATAGAAAAACGTGATAAAAAGATGATCCGAGACTTCTTCGAGATCAAAAGCGATCGTAAACCTATTCCTGTTGAAGAAGTAGAGCCATTAGAAGCAATTTTCAAAAGATTTGCAAGTGCAGCTATGAGTTTAGGCTCAATCTCTCCTGAAGCACATGAAGCAATAGCTGAAGCTATGAACCGCATAGGAGCTCAGTCTAACAGCGGTGAAGGTGGTGAAGATGCAAGCCGTTTTAATACTATTAAAAACTCAAAAATTAAACAGGTTGCATCAGGACGCTTTGGTGTAACACCTGCTTATCTTAGAAGTGCTGAAGAGATTCAGATCAAAATTGCTCAAGGTGCAAAACCTGGTGAAGGTGGTCAGTTACCTGGTCATAAAGTTACAGCTCTCATTGCTCGCTTGCGACATACAATGCCTGGCGTAACACTTATATCTCCGCCACCGCATCACGATATCTATTCTATTGAGGATTTGGCTCAGCTTATTTTTGACCTTAAGCAAGTTAACCCTGAAGCTGTAATAACAGTTAAGTTGGTTTCTACTGCTGGTGTAGGAACAATTGCAGCTGGTGTTGCCAAAGCTTATGCTGATAAGATTATTATCTCAGGTGGTGACGGCGGTACAGGTGCTGCAGCACTTGGTTCAATCAAGTTTGCAGGTAACCCTTGGGAGATTGGATTAACTGAAGCACATAATGCTCTAAAAGCTAACCATTTGCGCCAAAATGTTCATCTTCAAACTGATGGTGGACTAAAAACAGGTATGGATATTGTTAAAGCTGCAATTATGGGTGCTGAAAGCTATGCATTCGGTACAGGTGCATTAACAATGGTTGGTTGTAAAATGCTTCGTATATGTCACTTGAACCGATGTAGTGTAGGTATTGCTACACAAGAGCCAATGTTACGAGAGCATTTTGAAGGTAGTGTAGAGAGATTGATAAACTACTTTACTCTTGTAGCAGAAGATGTCCGGGAAATTATGGCATCTCTTGGTTATGCTACATTAGAAGAGCTAATTGGTAGAACAGACCTTCTAAAAGTGATAGATGATGATTTTGCTAAGAAGTTTGACTTTAGTTCAATTTTGATGCGCCTTGACGGTCCTGATACATGTCAGGTTGAATCAAATGTTCCTTTTGATACAAATGAGTTTGAAAAAGATGTACTTAAAGAGGCATCTGCTGCAATTCAAAATCCAAATAAAAAGATATTTATCAAACGTAACATCTGTAACCTTAACAGAAGTTTTGGTGCCCTTGTAAGTGGTGAAATAGCCAAGTATTATGGTGATGCAGGATTGCCTGAAGATAGCATTAAGATTCAACTAAAAGGTATTGCAGGACAATCATTTGGTGCTTTCTTGATCAAAGGTGTTTCACTTCGTATTGATGGTGTAGCTAACGATTATGTTGGTAAAGGTATGAATGGAGGTAAGATAATTATAGCTCCACTGAATCAAGGAGAACAATTTTCTGCTGCAGGTAACACATGCCTTTATGGTGCAACAGGTGGTAAACTTTTTGTAGCAGGCAATGTTGGTGAACGCTTTGCAGTTCGTAACTCAGGTGCTTTAGCTGTTGTTGAAGGAACTGGAGATCATGCTTGTGAATATATGACAGGCGGGGTTATTGTAATCCTCGGAAGTACCGGTGTTAACTTTGGTGCTGGTATGACAGGGGGACTTGCATTTGTATATGACAAAGAGCATACATTTGTAGAAAATGTTAATCAAGAACTGGTTGAAGTAAGACGTATAGATACTGATGAAACTGATGAAGCTCGTCACTATCTCAAGCGTCTATTATGTGAATATTACAATGAAACTGGAAGTCTCAAGGCAAGACGAATACTTGATAGTTTCAGAATGGAGATCCGTAACTTCTGGATGGTAAGACCAAAAGAGTTGCGCAAAGTACCTTTGAATTTGGATGAGGGGGAGTAAAATGCAAAATTTCGTATTTGTAGAGAGAGTTGACCCAAGAAAGCGCAATGTTGTAGAACGGATCAAAGATTTTAATGAGATTTATGAGGTATATAGTCAAAATGAAGCATCTAGTCAGTCAGAGCGATGTATTCAGTGTGGAGATCCGTACTGCCACAATAAATGCCCATTGCACAACTATATTCCTCAATGGCTAAAGGCTGTAGCAGACAAAGATTTAGAGTTGGCATTTAATCTTTCAAATGAGCCTTCACCATTCCCAGAAATTATGGGTCGAATTTGCCCTCATGACAGATTGTGTGAGGGTGATTGTACTCTTAATGATGGTTATGGTGCAATCACAATTGGACCTGTTGAGACATTTATTAATGAAGAGGGTTTTAAAGCTGGATTAAAACCTAAATTTGCTGATGAGAAAACAGGTAAAAGAGTAGCAATAGTTGGTGCAGGTCCAGCAGGTCTTTCTGCAGCAACTTATCTACTTCGTGCTGGAATAGATGTAGAAATTTTTGAGCGTGCTGACAGGCCAGGTGGACTTTTGACATATGGAATTCCAGGTTTTAAACTTGACAAAAATGTACTTTTCCGCCGTGTAAAATGGATGGAAGAGGCAGGACTAAAGATCCACTATGGCGTAGAAGTTGGAAAAGATAAGCCATTTGATGAGTTGACAAGAGATTTTGATGCTGTATTTATTGGTGTAGGTGCAACTAAACAAAGACGTCCAGGTATTCCAAATGAGAATGCCAAAGGATGTTTAATGGCTATGGATCTTTTAGTTAATGTTCAGCGAAAACAGTTTGGTGATTCATATAATAAGCAAGTGGATGTAAAAGATAAGCGCGTTGTTGTAATAGGCGGTGGTGACACTGCTATGGACTGCGTTCGTACATCATTGCGTGAAGGTGCAAGAAGCGTAACATGTCTTTATAGACGAGATGCTAGAAATATGCCTGGATCTCGCAAAGAGTATCTTAATGCAAAAGAGGAGGGTGTTGATTTTATTTTCAATGCATCTCCAAAACAGGTCATTGTTAATAATGATGGCGAAGTTATTGGAATTGAGATGCTTAAAACCGCTCTTGGAGAGCCTGATGAGAGTGGTAGACAACGCCTTAAAGAGATTGAAGGCAGTGAATTTAGGGTTGATGCTGATGTCATAATTTTCGCACTTGGTTTTACCCCAGTTCCATTTGAGTTTTTATCTGCAAATGGAATAGAGACAAACTCTTGGGGTGGAATTGAAATAGATGAAAACTTTGAAACATCTACCAAAGGTGTTTATGCCGGAGGAGACTGTAGAAGAGGGGCTGATCTTGTAGTTACAGCAGTTTATGATGGTCGTGAAGCTGCTAAAGCAATTATAAAAAATCTGTTGGGATAATCAGGTTGACTCCTTTTGTCAAAGAGGTTCAATCTGCTGCTAGAAAGCTATATGCAATTCTTTCAAAAGGATGGCATTATAGCTATTCTGTACATTCAGATATAGGAGCTGGAGGTGACAGAACAGCGGGGATTGACTCTTTGGCTGAAACAATCTATATAGACGCATTAAACAAGTTTGGACAGATTGACTCTGAAGAGAGTGGTATTATAGGTTGTAATAGTGCAACTAAAATTATAATAGATCCAATTGATGGCAGTGATAATGCCATTTCTGGTTTTCCATATTATGGATCTTCAATTGCTCTTGAGAGAGATGGTAAGGTTAAAGAAGCAGTTGTTGTAAACTTGGCAAATGGTGACTTTTTTTATAAAATTGACTCTGCATTAATGCGTGGAAAACTTAATTCAGATAATTTTGAGCCTGTTATTAAAAGAAAAGATGCCATGGTCGGTATATTTGAAAAAGCATATGCTTATCCAGTTTTATCACAAGCTCTTTTGAGTAAAAATATAAAATTTAGATCTCCCGGTGCAGTAGCGCTTTCTCTAGCTTACGCACATAATGTTAATTTTGTTATCTTTGCAGGTCCAAGACGCCGATACGATTTTGCAGCGGCGCTTTGTATGTGTGAAGGATTGGAAATTATTGAAGAAGATGAACTACTGATTGTAGCAAAATCGAGCCAACTAGCACAGAATTTACACCATCTAGCACTTGCTCAAAAAGGATAATAGATGAACTTTGGAAATATTTTTAAGAGTATACGAAAAGAGCATCCAAAGCCGGCAGAAGCACCAGCACACTGGATCAAATGTCCTAAATGTAATGCATTAATGTATTATAAAGAGATTGATGCAAACCATTATGTTTGTCCTAAGTGTGGCTATCATATGCGTCTGTCTGCAGATCAAAGAATCAAACTTTTAGCTGATGAGGGAACTTTTATAGAACACGACAGCAACCTTGAACCTGTTGATCCTCTTAAGTTTGTTGATAAAAAGAGTTATAAAAAGAGATTGGAAGAGGCAAAGAAAAAGAGTGGACGAACATCATCTGTTGTCAGTGGCTCTTGTAAAATAGATGGAGAGTCTGTTGAATTAGTTGTATTTGATTTTTCTTTTATGGGTGGTAGTTTAGGCTCTGTTGAAGGTGAAAAGATTGTTAGAGCTGTCAATCGTGCTTTAGAAAAAAGATGTGGTGTTGTAATTGTTAGTGCAAGTGGTGGTGCTAGAATGCAAGAGAGTACATATTCGCTAATGCAAATGGCAAAAACAAGTGCAGCATTGGCAAAACTTGATGATGAAAAGCTTCCATTTATCTCTGTACTTACAGATCCTACAATGGGAGGTGTGTCTGCATCATTTGCTATGCTTGGTGATATTATAATTGCGGAACCTGAAGCTTTAATTGGTTTTGCAGGACAACGTGTAATTAAACAGACTATTGGTGCAGATTTACCAGAAGGTTTTCAACGTTCAGAGTTTTTGCTAGAGCATGGTTTAATAGATAAAGTTGTACAAAGACGTGATTTAAAAAATACAATAGGTACACTGCTTAAGCTTTTTAGCAATGAAAAAAATAAAGATAATGATAATGAATTGAGTGTTGAAAATTGAAAATATATGCTTTATTAGACGAAGCTTCTTTGCAAAAATTTGGCTGGAATACAAAGCAGTTTGTTGAGCGGGCAAAAAATGTAGGTGCACAGATTATTCAGTATAGAAATAAAAATGGCTCACTAAAAGAGATTAAAAGTAGGTTGCAAGAGATTGTATCACTTTTTGACGGAATTGTGATTGTAAATGACTATCCAGAATTAGCTCATTTGTGTCACGGTCTTCATGTAGGACAAGAGGATTTAAAAAATTTTGGTGCTACATCTCATGAAGCTGTTTTAACTCTAAAGAAAAAAATAGGGGATTCTCGTTGGCTGGGAATCTCTACCCATAACGCAGAAGAGATAGAAATAGCCAATACTCTACCATTAAACTACATAGGTCTTGGAGCTTACCGAAATACTAATACAAAGTCTGATGCGAGAGTTTTAGGTGATGAGTTACCAAGACTTGCTGCACTATCACGTCATCCTGTTGCTGCAATTGGTGGTGTCACTTTAAGCGATAAAATAGATAATGTTACCTATCTGGTTATAGGTAGTGCTCTTTATAGATAAGGAGATGTTTTGATAAATATCAATGTAGTAGCTATTGCCAAGCCTGAAAAAGATTGCTACTCAGAAATTAGTGAGCATTTCATCAAAATGTCTAAAAGATTTGCCAAAGTAAATGCAATTGATATTTTTAATTCCAAAGTCACCAAAGCTCAAGATAGTGGAAAAACCAGTGCTCAAAAAGTTTATGAAGAACTTTTTTCTCCTTGGAGGCAACGTGGTTTTACAATAGCTCTGGATCCATCTGCTAAAGAGATGAAGAGTGAAGATTTCTCTAAACTTTTGTCAGATAAATCTGAAGTAACCTTTTTTATTGGAGGAGCTTTTGGGCATAGCAAAGAGTTCTTAAAACAGTGTGACAGAGTTATTAGTTTATCTCAGCTAACAATGAGTCATAAGATTGCAAAATTGGTACTTTTTGAACAAATTTATCGTGCTTTAACAATTCAATTTAATCATCCATATCATAAATGAAAATTTTAGGACAATTTGGATAATATAAAATAATTTTTATCAAGGAGAGATACGTGCGGGAGAATGATATCAGGTTTTTTAAGCAGATGCTTGAAGAGAGACGTGAGCAAATTCTAAAGAATATAGAAGGAAGTTCAAAAGAGCTGGATGAATTGCATGAAAGCCATGATGTTATGGATGAAGGTGATATTGCTTCTGTTTCAGCAGACAATTTAATTAATGAAGAGATTATGGCATCTCAACAGAAAGAGTTAGAGGAAATAGATGAAGCATTAGGAAAAATATCGCAAGGAGTCTATGGAGTTTGTGAAATGTGTGAAGAGCCAATAGGAATGCAGAGATTGAAAGTTAAACCATTTGCAAAATATTGCATAACCTGCAGGCAAATAGCAGAAAAAAGTCCTGCATAATTAAAAAAATAAGGAGAGTCATATGCATTTAAAAAGGTATACATTTGCTTCAATTATTTTGATTGCAGCAGTAAGCTTTTATGTTTATAAAATGGTGTCTACTGGTACATATACTTTAGAACTGTTAGGAATAAATATTTCACTTCCTATAGCAGTATGGAGTGTTGTACCTATGACTCTCCTTTTTTTAGCTTCATTTATACATATATTATATTATGGATTCAAAGATTATTTGAGAAGAAAGAGAGTTTCTCGTGATATTGACAAGCTTGCTGATGCACTTTTTTGGGATGTTTTAAAAGAGTCAAAAAAACATAACTATACTGATAAAGAGATAAGAAAAATTGGTGTAGTACTAGATATGGGATGTGATAACTTTTTAAAAGTAGACAAAAAAAAGTGTCATGAACATATTAGAGATGCTATCGATATAGTTACTGCTATTAAACATGGTGAGTTTGTTGATTTGAAAAAGATTAATCTTGATAAATCTAATCCATTAACAGTACAAAACTGGCTCAATTTTCTTAAAGCTGAACCTGCTAGAGCAGAAGAGATTTTAAGAAAATCAGAATCTTATGACCAAAAAGTTGTTAATGAAGCTGTCAAGATTTTTGTTGAAAGTGCTAATGAACAGCAGCTGGAAAAGTATGCACATCTTATTAATAATGACTCATTAATACATCTTTTAGATACAATGTCAAAACGTGATGAAAAAGATAAAATATCTCTTGAATTGATAGATAAGCTTTTAATGCAAAAAAGTTTGTCAAATTGTGACTACCTGCTTCTTGCTCGTAAGTTAAGTAAACTATATACACCTCATGCTCTTCTTTCATTCTTTGAAAAGCTTGTTGCTAGAGATGAGAGAGCGTTTAAAGCCTATATTTTTATATTAATAGAGTTTGAAATGCTAGATAGAGCAAATGAACTACTTGAAGATACACAACATGATGAATATCTTGATTTTAAAGCTTTCTTGGACCTTCGTAAAGCTGGTAAACACTACCCTATAAATCTTCTTTTACAACAGTGCTGATATTTAGCATTTAATGCGTAGTTTTATAAGAAACTACGCATCACTTATTGTACACTTCATGCTAAAAAGGTTTTAAATTGAGTCAAATATTAGATTTTTCTAAACCACTTTATGTTTTAGCTCCTCTTGCAGGTTTGACTGATTTACCATTTAGAAGTGTTGTTAAAAAGTTTGGTGCAGATTTAACAGTCAGTGAAATGATCAGTTCTAATGCACTGGTGCATAACAGTAAAAAGAGTCTTAAAATGGTTGAAAAGAGTCCATTTGAGACTCCTTATTCTGTTCAGATAGCTGGTTCTGATGAGTTGATTGTCAAAGGTGCTGTTGAGATACTTAATGAAATTGACGGGATTGATATTATTGATCTAAATTGTGGCTGTCCTGTTCCAAAAATTGTTTCACATGGCTCTGGAAGTTCTTTACTACAAGATCTTGATAAAATGGGGAAGATTATTAAAACCATTAAAGAGACATCTAAAAAATCTATGACAAGTGTAAAGATACGTATAGGTTTTCAGGAGAAAAGACCCATTGAAATAGCAAAAGTTTGTGAAGCAAATGGAGCAGATTTTATAGCTGTACATGGTCGTACAAGGGCAGGTAAGTTTAAGAGTGAAGTTGACTATGATGCAATACGTCAAATTAAAAGTGCTGTCTCTATACCGGTAATAGCAAATGGTGATATTACAAGCTATGAAAAAGCTCAGTGGGTATTGGACTTTACTGAGGCAGATGGAGTAATGATTGGACGTGGTGCAGTTGGAAATCCTTGGATCTTCTATCAGCTTAAACATGGTGAAAAAGATATTGATCCATTACTAAAGAAAGAGATAATCTTAGAGCACTTTGATCAAATGATTAAGTTTTATGGTGATTATGGAGCTGTACTCTTTAGAAAACATCTTCATACATACTCTAAAGCTGGATATAGAGGAGCTTCTGAGTTTAGAGATAGAGTTAATCGTATCTCTGAACCAGCGCAGATGAGAGAGTTGATAGATATATTTTTTAATCCAGAAAATCTATTAACTAAACTATAATCTTTCCTCTTTTGTAGCATTCTCCTTGAATGCTTCATATGCATCAGGATGATTCTCTTTTAAAAAATTGTTTAATTGTTTTTTATTTGCTTCAAACAGTTGATTGAAACTATCTTCATCTTCTATAATAGAAGCTTGAGAAAATGAGTCTAAAAGTATGTTTGAATTTCCAAGTAGCATCAAATATTGTCTTTCATTAAACTCTAAAAGAACAATTCTGTTTTGTCTATCTATAGGTTTTTGATATCTTATAATTGCCTCTGGAATAGGTGATATCTGTTGATTTTTTGGCATTAACCAACCCGCGCCTTTAATACTTGAGGTGCCAATACCTCTTTTTTTAATTAAAAAGAGTACAACAAGTAAAAATAACATTATGCCTATAACTGTCCAATAACGCCAGCCCGGTAGAGTGTCAGAGTCATTTTTTAAATTTATAGGTTGTGATTGAGAAGATTGATTTGTATATTCATATGATGGTTTAATAGATGTTTTTTGACTTGATATTTCAGATGGTACTATACGTAATCTTAATCCAAATCTATCTAATGTCCTAGAAGCTTCAACTTTTAATTTTTTTGATGCTGAAGTAATTTTGATCATAATACTTTCACTATCAGCTCTTGTAATAGTAATAGATGATACAAGAGAGTTTTGCAACTGTTTTGAGAATGGTTGCTGAAGTTGTACATTGCTTAAAAAGATATTTACAGTTCTCTCATCTTTTGCTTGACGAATTTTTCCATCATAAGGTGTATCAAAAGAGAGCATTAAATCAACACGATTTTCACGATCATAAATGTTTTGATTTAAAAGTGTGGCACTTAACAGTAAGTTGGTAAATAGGATTAAAGCAAACAGATATTTCATTGTTTCTCCCGCGCCAAATAGTAAAGTACTGCATCAGCATCCAATATTTCATTAATACGTATTGCAAGGTTATGCTCATAGACCATAACTTCACCTTTGCCTATAATTCTTCCATTTACATATGTTTCAACACTTTCACCTGCAGGCTTATGTAAGTCAATTACAGAACCTACACCTAAATGCAAAATTTCATTTAATGTTAACTCTGTTTCGCCAAGATAAGCTGTAATCTCTACCTCAATATCAAGTAGAGGTGTAAAGTTAAAGATATCCTTTTCTTCAGGAAGTTCTGTTGTTTGTTCACTATTTTTATCAGCCATGTTCCTCTTCTGTTATCTCTTTTGTCTGTATTGCAATACAGCGATTATCTATCTTAAATAGTAATGTTTCAATTTTAGGTTCAAGTCTATTTATACCTGCAAACTTTGGAGTTTTGATATCATAATCTAAATCTTGATTATGTGCAAGCATCTTTGCATGACCAACTATAAAATTTGCAAGCTCTTTTGTTAAATCCTCCAGAGTCTCTTCATCTGGATTATCATCAAATAAAAGAATATTAGAAAGTTTTTTTAGTGTGGGTTTTTGAACCCAAATTGTTGCAATTTGCTCTTTTGAATAGCTTCTATATGGTATCGTTGCAGTATATGCAGAGTGGTTAGGTATATTTTTACATTCTTCAAGTTTCAAACCAAACTCATTTTCAAATACATGATGCATTGATACATTAAGCAGATTATTCACAATGATAACCTTTTTTCTTTGATTATAGAATAAAATATTTGAATTATGCATTAATAGTGTTTTGGTATTAAACACTGATTTTGTATAATGAGAAGATTTTTTTACTTATTTTGTGATTTTAGACTTAACTTTTGGATTTAAATGGAAATTTCACTTATTTTAATTGGTATTGTTGTTGGTGGTTTATCAGGTTTTTTTGGAATTGGTGGAGGGACAATACTTGTTCCTACACTAATTTTAATGGGCTATGACATTAAAGCTGCAGTTGGAATCTCTGTTATGCAGATGGTTTTTAGCTCTCTATATGGTTCATGGCTTAATCACCGCAAAGGTAACTTGAATCTCAAAGATGGACTTGTTATAGGATTTGGAGGGTTTGTTGGTGCTCTTGGCAGTGGATGGCTTGTAAGCAGTGTACCTGAGATTGTACTTGAGTCAATGTTTGTTGCTGTTGTTCTTTTTGCTCTTTACAGATTTTTTCATACATCAGCTAACTCATTAAGTGAAGATATTCATACAGTTCCTTCATATATACTTGGTATTGTAGGTGCATTTATTGGTCTGTTTGCAATATCTATGGGTATAGGAGGATCGATTCTTTTAACGCCTATTTTAGTTGGTTTTTTACACTATCCTCTTAAAAAGGCAGTCTCTGCTGGGCTATTTTTTGTGGTATTTTCATCTATATCGGGCTTTATAAGTCTCTCTATTTCTGGACATATTGACTATATTGATGGCTTAGTTATAGGAATAGCATCTCTGTTGGGTGTACAGATAGGGATCTGGATAGCAAGCAAGACAGGACAAAAGAAGCATAAAAATGCATTAATTGTTTTATATGTTATTATCTTGGTTTTAATGCTAAAAAAGCTTTTTGGAATATAAGATTTTAAGGAGTAGTTCCTAGTGGATAAAATAAAAATTTTTGGTGCAAGAGAAAATAATCTAAAATCAGTCAATTTAGAGATACCTAAAAACAAGCTTGTTGTCTTTACAGGTTTAAGCGGCAGTGGAAAAAGTACATTGGCTTTTGATACACTTTATGCGGAAGGGCAGCGCCGTTATATAGAATCGCTCTCATCATATGCAAGACAATTTTTAGATAGGGTTGGAAAACCTGATGTTGACAAAATTGAGGGCTTGACACCTGCTATTGCAATAGATCAGAAAACTACTTCAAAAAACCCTCGCTCAACGGTAGGAACCATTACAGAAATATATGATTATCTTCGTCTTCTATATGCAAGGGTAGGAAAACAGTATTGTCATCTTTGTGGAAGAGCTATTTCGCAAATGAGTGCAAGTGACATTATTGAACAGGTTCTTAAGCTGCCAGAGGGTGCAAAGCTAGTTATTATGGCACCTTTAGTGCGAGAAAAGAAAGGTAGTTTTGCAGATTTGATAGAGTCACTGCGCCATAAAGGATATGTTAGAGCTCACATAGATGGTGTAATGGTTCGTTTGGATGAAGATGTAGAGCTTAGTAAGACAAAAAAGCATACTATTAAAGCAGTCATAGACCGCGTTGCTGTTAAAGAGGGATCTAAAGAGAGGATTGCACAAGATATCGAGAAAGCTTTAAATGAGAGTTATGGTGAAGTAGAGATTGAAGTGCTAAATCATGAAGATATGAATTGTGCTCCTTTAATTCACTATAGTGAACATTTGGCATGTTTTCATTGTAAGGTAAGTTTTGATCCTCTTGAGCCTTTGAGTTTCTCTTTTAACTCTCCAAAAGGTGCTTGTCCTACATGTGATGGTTTAGGTCTTCGCTATACACTTGATTTAAATCGTGTTATAGATCAGCATTTAAGTATTAGTGAAGGTGCAATTAAAACTCTTTATGGTTTTAATAAAGGGTACTATTTTGGATTTTTAAAAGCCTTTTGTGAAACAGTTGATATAGATATAAACAAGCCGTATGAAGAGCTTGAGCCACATCAGCAAAAACAGATTCTCTATGGCACTCCAGATAAGGTTACCTTTACTTGGAAGCGTCATAAGTTAGAGAAGGTGTGGCCTGGAATTATTAAAATCTCATACGATATGCTAAAAGAGGATAAAGAGTTTGGCGAATATATGACAGAGAAGGTGTGTGACAGCTGTAATGGTCATCGCTTAAAGCCTGAATCTCTTGCTGTTAAAGCCGGTGGTAAGACAATTGCTGAAATTATAGATATGCCAATAGAGGAGTGTTACGCTTTTTTCAATAATGAAGAGAGTTTCAGTGATTTAAGTGAACAGCAAAAGATGATAGCCGCTCCAATTTTAAAAGAGATTCAAGAGCGACTCTTTTTTCTCTATGATGTAGGTCTTGGCTATTTGACTTTAGGTCGTGATGCTAGAACAATAAGCGGAGGAGAGGCTCAGCGTATTAGAATTGCTAGTCAGATAGGAAGCGGTTTAACTGGTGTAATGTATGTGCTAGATGAACCAAGTATCGGGCTGCATGAACGTGATACTCAAAAGCTTATTCGTACTCTTAAATCATTGCAGAAAAAAGGTAACAGTGTTATTGTTGTAGAGCATGATAAAGAGACAATAGAAGCTGCTGATTTTATTGTTGACATTGGACCTGGAGCTGGTAAGTTTGGAGGTGAGGTTATATTTGCCGGTACACTGGATGAACTTAAGAAGGCAAATACACTTACCGCTGACTATTTGACTGGGCGTAAAGAGATTAAATATTTCTATCGGCGACCTCAAAAAGAGTGGCTTGAGATTAAAAATGTAAATATTAACAATATTGTAAATCTTTCAACAAAGATTCCTCTGCGTAATCTAGTCTGTATTACTGGTGTTAGTGGAAGTGGTAAAAGTTCATTAATTCTACAAACCCTTCTTCCTGCAGCAAAAGAGATCCTTAACCGTGCAAAAAAAGTAAATAAGGTTGATGGCGTAGAGATTACAGGATTGGATCATTTAGATAAAGTAATATATTTGGATCAAAGCCCTATAGGCAGAACTCCAAGAAGTAATCCTGCAACATATACAGGTGTAATGGATGAGATTAGACAACTTTTTGTAAAAACAAAAGAGGCTCAAATACGAGGATATAAGCCTGGTAGATTTAGTTTTAATGTTAAAGGTGGACGTTGTGAAAAGTGTCAAGGAGAAGGTGAAATAAAGATAGAGATGCACTTTTTGCCCGATATTATGGTTAAGTGTGATGCTTGTAAGGGCAAACGTTACAATCCTCAAACATTGGAAATTACATATAAAGGGAAAAATATTGCCGATGTACTGGCTATGAGTGTAGATGAGGCTCTTTATTTTTTTGAGCATATTCCAAAAATTTTTACAAAGCTTAAGACCCTTCAAGATGTAGGATTAGGATACATCACTTTAGGACAAAATGCAGTAACTCTCTCAGGCGGTGAAGCTCAAAGAATTAAACTGGCTAAAGAGCTTAGCAGACGAGATACGGGCAATACTCTATATATTCTTGATGAACCTACAACAGGTCTGCATTTTGCAGATGTAGATCGTCTTACAAAAGTGCTGCACCATTTAGTTTCGCTTGGCAATACTGTTTTAGTAATTGAACACAATCTTGATATGATAAAAAATGCTGACTATATTATTGATATTGGTCCTGAAGGTGGCAGTAAAGGTGGAAAGGTTATTGCTTCAGGAAATCCTGAAGAGGTTGCAAAAAGTGCAGAAGAGACAGGAAGTTACACAGGAAAGTTTTTGAAAAAAGAGTTAAAAATATCAAAATAAAATTTAAAGGTTTATACAATGGTCAATTCTCAGTTGATTGAAAAGATTAGTGCTTTGCCTCCATTGCCAAAAACTGTTAAAGATATAGAGAAAGCTTATGAAGATCCAAATGTTAATGCAAAAAAGATTGCTGATATTTTGGAACAGGATCCTTTAATAATAGCAGATCTGTTAAAATTGCTTAATTCGCCATCTTATGGATTAAGAAAAGAGGTAAATAGTATAGAACAGGCAGTAGCACTTATTGGAATGAAGAGTGTAAAAGATCTTGTAGTGAACTTATCTGTTAGAAATATTTTAAGAACTGACCTTTCACCTTATGGAATTAGTAGTGAAAGATTTGCAAAAGTATCACAGTTTCAAAGCTTTTTGGCACAAAGTTTGATGAAAAATGTAAATCCACAAAAAGTTGACAAAGTTCGATTGCAAGCTTTGCTACAAGAGATAGGAAAAGTGGTAATTGCAGATGAACTTCTGCTTGAAGGAGAAGATGCACCATTTAAAGCTGAACTTCAGGCTGGATGGGATATTCGTGAAATAGAAAAAAATTATATGGATGTTACAACTGCTGAAGTTAGTTCTGCAATGCTTAGTTACTGGCAATTTGATCAAGCATTTGTAGATGGAATAAAGTGGGCTGACATACCAAGTCAGGCTGATGAAGAGTTTAAAGATGAAGCTTTGATATTGCGTATAGCATCTGAGTTAGTGAATGTAACGGAGCCTTTGTCTGATAAAAGTAAAAAACGGGCTATGGATTATATTCAAAAGTTAGGTTTATCTATAGAGCTATTTGAAACCATTTTTAAAGAATTAACAGAGCGATGGAGTAAGTAAAAATAATGAAAACATTAACGGTAATTGATACTTTTGGATTTTTCTTTAGAAGTTTTTATGCACTACCGCCTCTTAAAAACTCTCAAGGTTTCCCAACAGGTCTTTTGACAGGGTTTGCAAATCTCATCTACAATTTAGAAAAAGAGTATCCAACTGATTATCTTCTATTTGCGTTAGATGCTCCAGGTCCCAGTTTTCGTCAAAAAATAGATCCAAACTATAAAGCACAGCGTCCAGAGGCACCACCAGAACTTAAACAGCAGTTACCTGTGGCAATAGAGTGGATCGAAAAGATGGGACTAAGCAAACTTAGTTTAGAAAATTTCGAAGCTGATGATGTTATAGCTTCAATGGTAAAGTGTGCAAAAGAGCAAGGAATAAAGGTACGCATAGTAAGTCACGATAAAGATCTTTACCAACTTGTTGATGATGGTAAAGTTGTACTATTTGATCCAATGAAAAAGGTAGAGATGGATGAAGAGGGAGTTTATCAAAAATATGGAGTACATCCTCGCCAGTTTACCGACTATCAGGCACTAATTGGAGATAGTTCAGATAATGTTCCCGGAGTTCCCGGTATTGGACCAAAGACTGCCGTTAAATTATTGAGTCAGTTTGATACGCTTGATAATATATATGCAAAAATTGACGAGGTAAAACCAGAGCGTATAAAAAATCTTTTGATCAAGCATAAAGATGATGCATACAGAAGTAAAGAGTTGGTAACACTTAGAAGTGATATATTTGATAATTGTGACTTAACAGCTTTTAGTATGCCACCAAATGATCCTCTTGTTAATATTAAAGATGAACTTGAAAAGTATGAACTTAGAAATATTTTACGTCGTATAGAGAAAGAGACTAGTGTTGGCACTGTTAATGAGCCTAAAAAAAAGAGTTTATCATTTGAACCAGTTTTGATAGATAATGCCCGTAAACTTTTTGAAGTTTTAGAGAGTATAGATGATGATGCACTGGTAAGTTTTGATACTGAAACAGATGCACTTGATACTAAAACAGCATCTATTGTAGGGTTTAGTTTCTGTTTTGAAGAGTCAAAGGCTTACTATGTTCCTATTGCGCACAACTATCTTGGTGTAGGTTCTCAAGTATCTCTTGAAGATGCAAAAAAAGCACTTGAGATTCTTTTTAAAAAGCGTCTCTTTGGTCATAATTTGAAGTTTGATCTTGGACTTTTATATAAGGTTTTTGGATTTGATGAGGTAGAGCCATTTGCAGATACAATGCTTTTAGCTTGGCTTGTTGACCCTGAAGGGGCTGTAGGTCTAGATCGTTTATCTATGCGTTACTTTGATTATGAAATGGTTTCATTTAAAGATACAGTTAAAAAAGGTGAAAACTTTAGCAGTGTGCATATAGAAGAGGCTTGCAAGTATGCAGCAGAAGATGCATGGATGAGTTATAAGCTTTACTTTAAACTTATAGAGATTTTAAAGTTACAAGGAGCAGAGCATCTAATTAGTGAAGCTAAAAATATAGAGTATCCTTTTATCAATCTTCTTATCTGTATGGAGCATCACGGTATTGCAATAGATATAGATCGCTTTGAATCACTTAAAAATGAGATTTCAGGAAGATTAAAAGAGTTAACATCACAAATTTATGAGTTGGCAGGGCAAGAGTTTAACATTAACTCTCCAAAACAGCTTGGGCATATACTTTTTGAAGTTCTTGAATTGCCAACTGGCAAAAAGACGAAAACAGGTTACAGTACAAATGAGAAGGTTTTGGATTCTCTTAAAGATGCTCATCCTATTATTCCAAAGATACAAGATTTTCGTGAACTGCATAAGCTTATGAGCACCTACATAGACCCTCTGCTTAAGCTTGGCAAAAAAGACTCAAAGCATAGAATTTATACATCATTTATGCAAACTGGAACTGCTACAGGAAGACTTAGTTCAAAAAATCCAAATCTTCAAAATATTCCAGTAAAAACAGAAGAGGGTAGACGCATTAGAGAAGGGTTTATTGCTAGTGAAGGTTATAAACTAGTTGGAATTGACTATTCACAAATTGAGTTACGCTTTTTGGCACACTTTTCTGAAGATCCGGTATTGACTAAAGCTTTTAAAGATAATAAAGATATTCATATGGAGACTGCAATCAAACTTTTTGGACCTGAAGAGGCAGCATCTAAGCGTAATATTGCAAAAACAGTTAATTTTGGACTTCTTTACGGCATGGGTAGTCGTAAGCTTTCGCAAACATTAGGCATCTCTACCAAAGAGGCTAAAGTAATTATAGAAAACTACTTTGCATCATTTCCTACAGTTAAAGAGTTTCTTTTATCTATAGAGTCTAAAGCAAAAGAGCAAGGATATGTAGAGACTCTGCTGGGTCGCCGCCGGTACTTTGATTTTGAACATGCCAATGCTATGCAGATGGCAGCATATTTACGTGAAGCAGGTAATACTCTTTTTCAAGGAAGTACAGCCGATTTAATAAAAATGGCTATGTTAAATATACATAAGATGATTAAAGAGCAAAATCTAGATGCTGCAATATTGTTGCAAATTCATGATGAATTGATTTTTGAGATCAAAGATGAAGAAGCAGAGCTTTTAGCAAGTAAATTCTCACAAATTATGGTTGAGTCTATTAAGTTAAATGTACCACTAAAAACAAGCATAAATATTGGAAAAAGATGGAGTGAACTGAAATAAAAATTAAATTAACGATTAAAAGTCTATTTTACCAATTAATTTAATATATTATGCTACTATATCGAGATAAAAATTATGGAGCAAGTCACATGAAAAGAGTCATAGATTATATTCTTTCTATGCATAGTGCAATCATTTTGATGCTTATTTTTGCATTTTCAATAGGTGCCGCTACCTTTATTGAAAATGATTATGGAACAGAGACTGCAAAGGCACTTGTTTATAATGCCAAATGGTTTGAGTTTTTACTATTTCTGTTAGCGGTCAATCTAATATTCAATATCATACGTTATCGTATGTGGCATCCAGGAAAACGTTTAGTGTTTCTTTTTCATGCATCTTTTATTGTAATACTTATAGGTGCAGCTGTAACTCGTTATATTGGATATGAAGGAATGATGCATATCCGTGAAGGCTCAAGTAGTAATGAAATTATAAGTGATAGGACATTTATACAGTTAGAAGCAGCAAAAAATGGTAAACATCTTGTGTATGCAAAACCTGTAATTTTTTCTAGAATAGGTAGCAATCATATTAAACAAGATATTGTTGTTAATAATGAAGAATTGACTCTTGAAGTATTAAGATATATCCCTAATGCAGTTGAAAAGATTGTAGAAGATAATACAGGTAAAGCTATTATCTCTTTAATGATAGCATATGGAGAAACTCCTATGCAGATTACACTAAAAGCAGGTGAGAGTTATGAAACTCCTGCTTTTGTAATTGCATTTGAAAAAAGTATGCAAAGTAGTAAACCAGTTATTGAAATAGATATGAAAGATGGAAAACTTTTTGCCAAACTTCCTTTTGCTCTTCAATATTTGAAAATGAGTGACAGAAGTTCAGGTATGTTGAAAGAGGGGAATCAGGAATTACAAACAAGACATCTATATAGTGGTTCAGGAGTTAATTTTGTTATAAAACAGGCATATGAACATGCAAAGGTAGTAATATCAAGTGCAGATACAAAATCTGCTGGTCCTATGATGAGAAATGCTCTTGATGCTGTTGAGATGAAGCTTACAATGGGTCAAACTTCTAAAATTGTCACAGTATATGGAACAAAGGGACAGCCTGGAGAAAAAGTGCATACAACATTAAATGGTTGGAACATAGCTGTTAGTTATGGATCTAGAATTATTAAACTTCCATTTGAAATAAAACTTGTTGATTTTCAACTTGAGAGATACCCTGGTTCTATGAGTCCTTCATCTTATGCAAGTGAAGTAATTGTAATTGATCCAAAAAATGGTGTAAAAATGCCATTTAGAATCTATATGAACCATGTTCTTGATTATCAAGGATATAGATTTTTCCAAAGCTCTTATGATATGGATGAGAAAGGAACAATATTGTCAGTAAACCATGATCCAGGAACTCTGCCAACATATATAGGCTATATAATGCTTACAATAGGCATCTTTGGCTCTATGCTAACATATTCAAGTCGTTTTCAAATTTTAATGCGTCGTGCAAGAGATTTACAGAAACTTGCAAAAAAACATTTACCTATGGTTGCATTGTTACTATTTACTAGTTTGATCTCAACTCCAATATATGCAAGTGATGATGCAAAAAAATATAATTTGCCTGTTATTCAAAAAGAACATGCTAAAAAGTTTGGTGAACTTTTAGTTCAAGATAATGGTGGACGGATTGAACCAATAGATACATTGGCAAGAGAAGTTTTACGCAAAATTACACGTAAAGAGTCTCATTTTGGTTTAAATGCTGATCAGATTTTCTTGAGTATGATTGTACGTCCTGAAAATTGGCAAGAGGTTCCTCTAATAAAGATATCACTACCTGGTGTAAATGAAATTTTAGGAATAAATCCTAAAACAAAATATGCAAAATTCAATGATTTTTTTGACTTTTCAAAAGAAGAGAATTATAAACTTGGTAAACTGGTTGAAGATATTACACGCAAACGACCAGCTGAGCGAACTAAACTAGATAAAGAGATTTTAAGAGTAGATGAACGAGTAAATGTAATGTATATGACATTTACTGGATCACTACTGCGTATATTTCCAAATCCAAAAGATAAAACAGGACGATGGTATGCTCCATTAGATGCTATAAACCATTTTGATGAAAAAAATGGTAAGTTTGTGCAAGCAATTTTAGCTAGTTATTTCAGTAATATAGATTCAAGTTTAAAAAACAAAGACTGGAGCAAAGCAGATAAAGCTTTAGAGGTTATTAAAGAGTATCAAGAGTTTTATGGAGCTGCAATTATTCCTTCTAAAGGACGTATTGAAGCCGAACTTTTTATGAATGAATTTAAACCTTTTCAACGATTAATTCCAATATATCTAGGGTTAGGCTTTATATTATTGTTACTATCAATATATCATGTAATTAAGCCTAAATTTAATTTGCAACTACCTGTAAAAGTTGCTATGGGATTATTGATATTTGGTTTTTTTGTTCAAACTACAGGTTTAGGTTTAAGATGGTATATTTCTGGACACGCTCCTTGGAGCAATGGGTATGAGTCTATGCTCTATATCTCTTGGGCAACACTTCTTGCTGGATTTATCTTTTCTAAAAAATCACCTATTACTTTGGCAGCTACAGGAATTTTATCTGGACTTATTCTGTTTGTAGCACATCTAAATTGGCTTGATCCAGAAATTACAAATCTTGTTCCTGTATTGAAATCATACTGGCTTATGATACATGTTGCTGTTATTACTGCTAGTTATGGTTTTCTTGGTTTAGGTGCACTTCTTGCTTTTATTACTCTTTGGCTGTACATTATAAAAGAGAAGAAAAATAGGGTGAATATAGAGTATTCAATTAGAGAATTAACTCACATTAATGAAATGAGCCTTATTTTTGGTTTGGCTCTTCTTACAGTTGGAAACTTTTTAGGTGGTGTATGGGCAAATGAGAGCTGGGGACGATACTGGGGATGGGACCCTAAAGAGACCTGGGCTCTTGTAACTATATTGGTATATGCTGCAGTTGTTCATCTTAGGTTTGTTAAGTCAATGAGAGGAATATTTGCATTTAATGTTGCATCTCTTTTGGCATTTAGTTCTGTAGTTATGACATATTTTGGAGTTAACTACTATCTTTCAGGTATGCATTCATATGCAAAAGGTGATCCGGTTCCTATTCCAACATTTGTTTACTATGTAGTTGTTATAGTAGTTATTACAATAATACTTGCTTATCGAAAAAGAGAATTACTGCCTATAAAGCAGAAAAAGTAAAGAGAGGGTTAATGCAAATTGCATTAACCCTATTTATTTTTAAACCATCCTTTGATCTTTTCAAAAGTAGATTCAAAGATACTTTCATGAGGTTTAGATTCAATTCCAAAACTCTCTTGTAACTCTTTTAGTAACTCTTTTTGTTTATCATTGAGTGATTTAGGATAAACTATTTTAATTTGAGCAATCATATTACCCATCTGTCCACTATGAACGTTTCTTACACCTTCTCCCCTAAAAATAAACTGCTCTTTATCTTTTACCCCTTGTGGAAGTTTAAGCTCCTTTTTCCCTCTAAGTGTAGGAATTTCAATAGTATCTCCAAGTACAGCTTGAGTGAAAAATACTGGAACTTCTAAATATATATCATCTCCATGACGAATAAAATGTTCATCCTCTTCTACATAAAAAGTAATGTATAAATCTCCACGTCGTCCACCTATACCAATATTACCAGCATTTGGAATACGAAGACGATTTCCATCATCAACACCTTCAGGAATATTTACAGTTGTTGTAGTCTCTACCTCTTCATAACCTGTTCCTGAACATTTTGTGCACTTCTCTTTAACTGTTTGTCCACTACCATGACACTGAGGACAAGTTTGTGCAAATGTCATAAAGCCTTGTCGCATATATACCTGACCTTGTCCATTGCAATATTCACAATTGGTAACGTTACCATCTTTTGCACCAGTTCCTTTGCAAGGTTCACAAGGTTTTTTATATCTGTACTTTAGCTCCTTTTCAGTACCAAAAATGGCTTCTTTAAAGCTCAACTCCATTTGTGCAGATAGATCTAGATTATATTTTTCTCCTGATCCTCTGCTTGATCTGCGTCCTGTAAAACCTCCTCCAAAGACTGATTCAAATATTGCACTTAAGTCATCCATTATATCTTCATAGTTTTGTCCTTCAAAACCATGGAAGCCTTGTCCTTCAAGACCAGCTTTTCCATATCTATCATAAATAGCTCTTTTATTTTCATCACTAAGAACCTGATAGGCTTCATTAACAAGTTTGAATTTCTCTTCAGCCTCTTTATCATTCTGATTTCTATCAGGATGATATTTAAGTGCCATTTTTCGGTACGCCTTTTTAATCTCTTCTTGTGTCGCTGTACGCTCAATTTCTAATATTTCATAATAGCTTAACTCTGTCAAAACTGCTCCTGATATTTAACTTTGTAGAATTTATGAAGGTCTATATTCTGAGCGCGATTTTATCATATTTTCAGTATAATCCGCATTATAAAATCATAAATATTTCATTACTGTTTTTATGGCAAAGTTTAAGTAAGAGGGATTTTGACTTGAAGAATAAGATTGAAAGTTTTGAAAATCTTGTCAGTGCATTAGAATCACTACCTGCAATTGGAAAAAAGTCGGCACAAAGAATAGCTTATTATATGACAATGGAAGATCATTTTGCTGCAATGAAGATAGCTCACGCTATAGAAAAGGCTGTCCAAAAGATTCAGAAATGTGAACGATGTGGTGCAATGAGCGAAGATGAACTTTGTCCAGTATGTGCAGATATGACACGTGATCACAGTAAACTTTGTATTGTCGAACACGCAAAAGATATTTTGCAAATAGAGTCAAGTGGTGATTTTGATGGAACATATTTTGTTATGGAGTCAGTAGACCATTTAGACAGCAGTAAATTGATTGATAGAATAGAAGAGGGAGTGGAAGAGGTAATATTTGCATTTACTCCTAGTATTGCTACAGATGCCATGATCCTTTTTATTGAAGATAAATTAAAAGATTATGACCTTGTATTTACTAAAATAGCCCAAGGTGTTCCAACAGGTGTAAGCTTGGAAAATATTGATATGCTGTCACTTTCACGAGCTATTCAGGATCGTGTAAAGGTTTAAACAGCATTTATAGTGATAAAAATGGTCTCATTGCTGTTTCAATTTCATCAAGTGTATATTGATGATCTGTAAAGTAGTCAAAAGCAATGATACCTTGTTGTAAAAGCATCTCTGAACCATCAAAAAATGGTAGAGTAAGCTTTTTTGCTTCTTTTAAAAATGGGGTATCTTTTCCATAAATAACATCAACGGCATATTTGGCTTTTTTTAAAGATTGGTCTAATAACTCTTTTGGCATCGGAAGGCTTTCATCACTTAAGCCTGCTGATGTAGTATTGATAACAACATCTTTTGAAGATGGGTTAAAGCTATCCCAAGTGTGGCAGACAAAGCCTTCATCTTTAAACCATTTAAGACGTCTTTCAGAGCGGTTGACTACTTCTATGTTGATATCTTTAGATCGTAAGAAAAGAGCAAGAGCACGTGCAGTACCACCAGCTCCTATAATCAGTGCTGACTTGGTTGTCCCAAGTTTTTGGAGAGCTCGGTAAAATCCTGGTGCATCAGTATTATATCCATAAAGTTTATTATTTTTTAAAACAAGTGTGTTTACTGCTTGAACTTCTGCAGCAAAAGGTTCAACTATATCTGCTGCTTTAAAAGCCTCCTCTTTGTGAGGAACGGTAATGTTGCATCCATTTAGCCCTAAATGAATGAAAGTATCACGCAGTTTTGTTCCATCTATAAGTTGCCATCTACCATAACATCCATTAAAGCCAAGTGTTTTAAAGGCTAAATTGTGCATTAAAGGCGATTTTGAATGGCTTACAGGGTCTCCAAATATTGCAAATAGTTTCATTATTTATATCTCCTTTTTGTTGGAAGTAAATTCCAACAAAAATTCCTCTCACTCTTGTGCTTTGCACTCTCTGTGAGAAAGCTTTGCCCTAAAGAGCAAGAGATAAAACGCTGATTAAGCGTTTTATTGTCTCAAATCATCCAGTGTGCTTCTAAGTGCAGCTAGTTTATTTTTGACTTCAAGGTACTCAAGTTCAGGCTTACTGTCTGCAACAACACCAGCACCTGCTTGTAATACAATCTCATCTGGTTTAATAAGAGCAGTTCTAATAGTAATAGAGCTATCCATATTTCCATCAAATCCAAAATATCCTACGCTACCACTGTAAAATCCTCGTTTTATACCTTCAAATTCAGCTATTAATTCCATAGCACGAATTTTAGGAGCACCTGTCATTGTTCCGGCAGTAAATGTAGCTGCAAAGAGATCAAACATATCTTTGTCATCATCTATTTTGGCTTCGACATCGCTTACCATATGCATTACGTGAGAGTATCTTTCTACACGCATAAGAGCTGTAACTTTAACAGTTCCTGCTTTTGCCACTCGTCCAACATCATTTCGTCCCAAATCAACTAGCATTATATGTTCTGCACACTCTTTTGGGTCATTTAACATTTCAGCTTCTAACTCTTTATCTCTGTCAATTGTTTTACCACGTTTTCGTGTACCTGCAATTGGTCTAAGTAGAATGTTTCCATCTGTTAACCTAACCATTACTTCCGGAGAGCTTCCAGCAATAGAAAAATCTTCATATTCTAATAAAAAGAGATAAGGTGATGGATTTTTTGAGCGTAAAATTCTGTAGAAACTGAATGGATCTACTTTTGCCTTTTCACTGTATCGGTTTGACATTAAAATTTGGAAAACATCACCACTTTTGATCATCTCTTTTGAGTCATTGACCATTTTGTGGAATTTTTCTTCATCAAAAGCAAATTTACCGCCTGAACTTTTTATTATGGGCTTCATTTCCATATATTCATATGGAGACTCAATTAGTTCAATTAATGAATCAAATGTTTCATATGTTGATTCATCTGATGTGATAAGACTAAGTTCACTTGTTTTATGTGAGAAAGCAAGAACCAACCGTGGACGAATCATATCAAAATCGGGGATGTTATCTCTATCTTCAAGTCTATCCATAAAAGGTTTTAATACAGGCTCAAAAACTTTTACCATATCGTAACCAATATAGCCAATAAAGCCATCAAGAAATCCAATCCCACTCTCTAGTCGTTTGGTTTTATAACTGTTTTGATCTATCTTTGCATAATAGTTTTTTAAAAAAGTAAATGGATCATCACTTGGGAAATGTCTGTTTCCCATTTCATCTATATATGTTGTTTGGTTGTTTTTATATATTAGACGCTCTTTGGCTCCAATAAAGATAAAACTAAAGTTTCCATCATCATTGCCACCGACACTTTCAAAAAGCATTGTAATATCATTACTAAAATGCTCTCTTACTTTAGCATATAAAGCAGGTGGTGCAAATTGGTCAAAAAGTATCTTCTTTATAAAAACCATGTTACTTCTTTGTAATATAGGCATTTTGATTTATTCTTTTTCTAATAACAGGAAGAGCCTCTTTAGCCTTTTTTCTTGATGGATATGGCCCAATCATTACTTTTTCATATGTCTTTCCATTTTTTTCACCTTTAACTATTACATAAGAGAGTTTTTCTTTAGTAATTGCATTTAAAAATTTCTTGTCAGGTGGGTAATTAAAAAAAGCACCAACTTGAATATAATATTCATTATTTGTTTTACTGCTATGAGTATTGCTTCTTTCAGTATATTTAGGTTGAGCAATTTTTGATGAACTTGATTTTACACTTTTATTAGGAGTTGTTTCTTTTGTATCTGTTTCATATGCTTGTTTTTTGATTTTACCAATAACTTCATTAATTTTTGTATCTTTGTTTTCATTTTCGATTGGGATCTCTTCAAAAAGTGGTTCTTGTGGTTTTGCAACAGGTTTACTTACAGGTTCAGGTGGCAATATAACTTGTGTCTTTTGCTTCTCTTCCGGCTGGATAAGAGTTTTTGTAATTAAAATGATCAATATAAGTACAAGTAGTAAAACAGCAGCAGCTAACATCAGTTTTTTAAGATTTGAGCCTTTATTGCTGTTTATTATTATGTCATCTAAATTATCTTGTTGTTGATTCTGCATAGCTTCTCCTTTACATATGCTTTGACCATGACGCACCACGCTCTTTTGCATAAAGTTTGTATGGTAATATCAAAATATTGTACTCTCTTGGAAGATCTGTTGTAGGAAACATTCTCCACTCTTTTGGAAGTTTTGTAGCTAATTTTGTTGAAAGTAGTCTACCTAACTGAATTGCTTCCTGGAATGTTGTATGTCCTTTATGAACATATAAGTGTAGATGCCCAGGCGTTTTTGTTTCATAAGCAGTAAAGTTAATGAAGCCTTCTTCTCTTAACATAAGTTGTGCTCTGTGCCAAAATCGATCAGGGTTTCTACCATTGTAATCGAATACAATATTTTCAACTTTATTATGACGGTTTATCATATCATGAGCAACTACAATTTTTCCATCTGCATGGTCATTCATGACCATGCGTGTCAATGGTTCATCGATACGCTCAAATTTGTTGTAAAAAGTACGACCATTATGAATTATTTTATTTACTATGCCTGGTCTTTGTATATAGTAATGATCTGTGACAAATTTGATGAGTTGCGTATCTACATTATACATTATATACTCCTAGTATGTTGGTTGGTTATAGATGACAAATTTTCTTGCAAGTTCAGTCATCTCTTCTTTAATTTTTTCCTGTTTCTCATGATTTTCTATATCATCAAGTACGTCACAGATTGCATTTGCAATAATTTCAAATTCTGCTTCTTTCATACCTCTTGCAGTAAGAGCTGGAGAGCCTATGCGAATTCCGCTTGTTACAAATGGGCTTCTTGTTTCGCCTGGAACAGTATTTTTATTAACAGTAATACCTGCACGACCAAGAGCAGCATCAGCATCTTTTCCACTAAACTCTTTGTTTAGGAATGAAACAAGAACCAAGTGGTTGTCTGTACCACCACTTACTACATCATATCCTCTTGAGATAAGGATATCTGCAAGAACTTTTGCATTTGCTTTTACCTGTCGTGCATATAGCTTCCACTCATCACTCAAGTTTTTGCCAAAACCTACAGCTTTTGCCGCAATAACATGTACAAGTGGACCACCTTGAATTCCTGGGAAGATAGCACTGTTAATTTTTTTAGCAAGCTCTTCATCATTAGTTAAAATAAGGCCACCGCGAGGACCACGAAGAGTTTTATGGGTTGTTGTAGTTACAATGTCACAGTGAGGGAATGGGTGTGGATGTTCACCAGCAACTACAAGTCCTGCAATGTGGGCAATATCAGCCATAAGCAGTGCACCAACACTGTCAGCAATCTCTCTAAATTTTGCAAAATCTATTTCACGTGCATAAGCACTTGCACCACAGATAATCATTTTAGGTTTTACGATTTTTGCAATATCTGCAACACGGTCATAGTTTATACGACCATCTAACTCAACGCCGTAAGTAAAGCTTTGGTAGTTTTTACCTGAAAAGCTAACTTTGGCTCCGTGTGTAAGGTGTCCTCCGTGGCTAAGGTCCATACCAAGAATCTTATCGCCTGCTTTTAGCATTGCCGCATATACTCCGCCGTTAGCCTGGCTACCTGAGTGTGGCTGAACGTTGGCATATTCACATCCAAAAAGAAGCTTTGCTCTATCAATTGCTAGCTGTTCAATAGCATCTGCATATTCGCATCCGCCGTAATATCTTTTATATGGATACCCTTCAGCATATTTGTTAGTGAATACACTTCCTTGAGCTTCCATTACTTCAGGAAAAGTGAAGTTTTCACTTGCGATCATCTCAAGATGATCTGTTTGTCGTTTTAATTCATTCTCAATAATTTCATATACGATAGAATCATTTTGTTGTAAAATTGTCATTTCTCTTCCTCTTTATTCTCTTTATTTTCAGTTTGTGATTTTAGTGGACGCATCGCTGGGAAAAGGATAACGTCACGAATAGTATGTTGATTAGTAAGTAGCATTACTAATCTATCAATTCCTATTCCTTCACCAGCTGTAGGAGGCATACCATAGCCAAGAGCTTTGACATAATCTTCATCCATATGCATCGCTTCATCATCACTATCTTTTTGTGCCGCTTGAGCTTTGAAACGTTCATACTGATCAAGAGGATCATTTAGCTCACTAAAGCCATTGGCAATCTCTTTACCAGCAATAAATAGTTCAAATCGATCAGCAATTTCTGGATTGTCATCACTACGACGTGCCAACGGGCTTATATCAATAGGGAAGTGTGTAACAAAAGTTGGGTTTATCAACTTCTCTTCTACAAATGCATCAAAAAGCTCACCCCAAAGCTGTCCTTTAGTTAAGTGATCTTCTACTTCAATTCCTTTACTATTTAGGTAGTCACGTATTTTTTGTGTATCTTCTAAAATCTCTTCTGGTACATCACCGATTTGCACAAGAGCATCTTTATATGCTATGCGTTTAAATGGAATTGAAAAGTCTATTTCAAGTTCACCATATGAAAGTTTTTCAGGCAGGTTTAACTCTTTAAATAGAGTTTTAAACATCTCTTCCGTTAACTCCATTAGATCTTCATAACGGTGATATGCCCAGTAGAATTCAATCATTGTAAATTCTGGATTGTGTGTTGCATCCATTCCTTCGTTACGGAAGTTTCTATTGATTTCAAAAACCGCTTCAAATCCGCCTACAATTAGTCTTTTTAGGTAAAGTTCTGGCGCAATACGAAGGTATCTGTCAACACCAAGTGCGTTATGATGAGTAATAAAAGGTCTTGCATTTGCTCCACCTGGAATAGGGTGCATCATAGGTGTTTCAACTTCCAAAAATCCATGGTTTTCAAAAAATCTTCTAATCAGACTTACAATTTTAGAACGCATTAGAAAAACTTGTTTAACATCTGGATTCATAATCATATCCAGATATCTCTGACGATAACGAAGTTCAATATCTTGCAAGCCATGGAATTTTTCAGGAAGAGGGGTAATAGCTTTTGTAACAAGTTGAAGCTCTTTGACATGCATTGTTAGTTCGCCTGTTCTTGTAATGAATGGAAAGCCAGTTGCTGCTACTATGTCACCAACTTCAACCATCTTTTTGACTGTTTTAAACCATTCATCTCCCAAGTCATCTCTGCTAAAATAGATTTGAAGTATTCCACTCTCATCTTCTATTTTTGCAAATGCAGCCTTACCCATTAAACGCAAAAATTTTATGCGTCCGGCAACAGTGCAATTTTCATCTACTGCTTTTTGCTCTTCACTATCTTTCAGATAAGAGTATTTTTCTAGAAACTCTCTATTTGTACACTCTTTTACAACTCTGTTCTGATAAGGGTTTACGCCCATCTGCCGTAATGATTCTGCCTTTTCTATACGCTGCTGTTGGTACTGGTTGTCAAAAATCAACGTCTTGTTTCCTTTGTTTTTTTTATTTATTTTCTTGACATTCTGGACAGATGCCAAAGATTTTCATAATATGATCTTCCATTTTAAAGCCAAGAGATTTAGCAATCTTCTCTTGCTTTTTTTCAATGGACTCATCAAAAAATTCCAGAATTTTACCACATTTTGTACAGATAATGTGGTCATGATGAGCTTTTACACCCAACTCATACTTTTTTCCTTGAGTTCCAAATGATATTGATGTCGCAATATTTGCATTTTCAAGCAGAGAGAGTGTTCTGTAAATTGTTGCAATACCGGTATTTAGATCAGGATTTTCACTCTTAATAATCTGATAAATCTCTTCTGGTGTAAAGTGACCTTCATGATTATATAGAGTTGAGAGTATTACTTCCCTCTGTTTTGTAAATTTCAGATTATTCTTTTTTAGAAGTTGTTTAAACTGTTCAAGCAGTGTCTCATACGAAATTAAAGGAGTATTTTGTGGTATATTAATTTTATTCATTCTAGACCCTTTTGGCTAGATAAATGGTTTGAAATTGTTTGAGCACTTTTTTCAACACTCTTTTTGGCTTTTTTTTGTATTTCATTAACTTCATTTTTTACTTTTTCAGGATCAATATTTATGATAAATTTTCCAGTTTCATAATATAAAGGGTACATAAAACTTTCAGCTACATATTTTTCAGTAGTTTTTTTAATTATTTCAATATTTGAGAGAGCATACACTATTGCAGATACAATTACAAATATTTTTCCTCCAGCAAATATAAAGCCAAAGAGTTTATCAATTATTCCCATTCCAGAGATAGATATTAGTTTTGATAATAAAATCCCTGCTAAAATAAAGGTAAGCCAAATAAGTGTTAACAATGTTAAAAAACCAATCATGTTTAAAGCAGTTTGTGAATCAATTTTTATAATATTTGAGCCAATCCACATTCCAAAATCTTCAGCATAACTTGATGCAATAAATACACCTGAGATTATACCCAATAAACCTGCTATCTCTTTTATCAGTCCATTAAAAATACCTTTGATTCCAACAATTAATATTACCCCTAAGGTAACAATGTCAAACCAAATAATCTCTGTCATTTTATAACCAACCTATCTTTTCCTCTTCTTTTAGCTTCATAAACAGCAGAATCAGCTCTTTCAATGAGTTTTTCTGGAGTATCACCAGCTTTATATGCAGTCATTCCTATACTTAATGTCATTTTTATAACATTACCTTTATAGATAATTTTATTAGATCTAACAGTGTTTAGTATTCTTTCAGCAACTATTTTAGCATCTTCAATCTTAGCTCTATTAAAGATGATTAAAAGTTCCTCTCCTCCATATCTGTAAGCTTTATCTGTCTCACGAATAGCTGATTTTATAAGTCTTGAGAGCAGTATGAGTACTTTATCGCCTGCTAAATGTCCAAATTGATCATTGATTTTTTTAAAATCATCTACATCAATCATCATTATGGTTGTATTAATTTGTTTGTCTTGCGATATTTGATGCAACAGTTCAAGATCATTTTTTAAAGCTTTTCTATTGTAAAGCTTTGTCATTGGATCAATGTTCGATTGTTTTTGTAACTCTTCAATCTCTTTTTCTAAATCTTTAATTGTATTATTTGCATTTTCAAGCTCATTTAATATATTGTATTGGAATAGATTAAAAGATTTTTTAAAGTGGTTTAGGTCTATACTCTTCTCTTCAGAATTGATAATGCTATCAATTTCAAATGTATGAGTTTTAGTTATATCTTCAATTTTAACATTAGATAGTTTAAAACTTTCCACGCTCTGTTTTGCTATATCAAAGCACTCTGTTGTAAATTTTTTAGCTGCTGTATCAAGATATTCATCTATATACATTTTATAGCCGCGTGAAGACATTTGTTCAAAAAGGATTTCAATACTTTTGCTTACTACTTCAAAAGGATCTTTTTCTTTTATTTCCTCTGATTCAATGTAAGACTCAATTTTTTGACAACTCTCTTGAATAGTTTTTTTTAGGGATATCAAAGAATCCATTAATAAAGTTCTCCAGTTAATGCTTATATTGGTAAAAGTTTAATAACTACTATGGCAATGATTATATTACATTGAAGCTGAAAATCAGTTGCATAATGAGGAATAGAGTAGTAGAATTTTACCAATATAGGGATTGGTAACTATATTCTACTACTATAAGTGCAAGTATTTTAGTTAGTTTTTATCTCTTTGAAAAATTCTGAAACCATAAATGCCATTTCAAGTGCTTGGTTTGCATTTAAACGAGGATCGCATTGAGTGTGATATCGATTTCCAAGTGCATCTATTGTAATATTACAGCTTTGACTTCCTGTACACTCAGTGACATCTTCTCCTGTCATCTCTAGATGTATACCACCTGGGGTTGTACCTTCTGCATGGTGAATTTGGAAGAATTGTTTAACTTCTGATAAGATGTTGTTAAACTCTCTTGTTTTAAAACCATTTTCTGTTTTAAATGTATTGCCATGCATTGGGTCAATACTCCATAAAACAGCTCTACCTTCCTCTGTTACTTTTTTTAGTAGAGGTGGGAAAAGGTCAGCAATTTTATCTGCACCCATTCGTACAATTAGTGTTAACCTGCCAGGTATATTTTCAGGATTTAGTTTATCTATAAGTACAATAAGTTCATCTGGTTTCATAGAAGGTCCAACTTTTACACCAACAGGGTTTTTAATACCACGGAAAAACTCTATGTGAGCACCGTCTAAATCTCTTGTTCTATCACCGATCCAGAGCATATGAGCTGAACAGTCATACCAATCTCCGGTAAGTGAATCTATACGAGTCAATGCCTCTTCATAATTTAGAAGAAGAGCTTCATGTGATGTATATAGAACTGTTTCACGCAGTTGAGGAGTGTTTTCAGGTGTAATGCCACATGCAGAAATAAATTTTAATGCTTGCTCTATTTGCTGTGCTATCTCCTCGTAACGTTTTCCAAGAGCTTTATCTTTTACAAAGTCTAAGTTCCAGTTATGTACTTTTGTAAGGTCTGCCATACCTCCACGTGCAAATGCACGTAAAAGATTCAGTGTTGCAGCTGATTGATAGTATGCTTTTATCAGCTTCTCTGGTTTTGGTTCACGAGCATTTGGATCAAAATCAGAGTCATTTACTATATCACCACGATAACTTGGTAACTCCATTCCATCTTTCGCTTCTGTGTCTGAGCTTCTTGGTTTTGCAAACTGTCCTGCAATACGACCTACCTTTACTATAGGTTTTCCACTTGAAAAAGTCATAATAACAGCCATCTGCATCATGACTTTAAATAGATTTTTGATTGTATTTGCATTGAATGCATTAAAACTCTCTGCACAGTCGCCGCCTTGTAGCAAGAAAGCATCACCTTTGACAGCTTTTGCAAGTTTATTTTGCAAACTTCTTGCCTCTTCTGCAAAAATTAGTGGTGGAAAGCTTTCAAGCTCTTTTGTTATTTTTTCAACTTCTTCCGGATTTTTATAGGAAGGTTGCTGTTTAATAGGAAAATTTCTCCAGCTATTTTTATTCCAGTTGGCCATTTTTTACCCTCTTATATCTATAGATTCGGCGCAATCATAGCATATTTTCACTGTTAATTATGCTATTTTTTAGAATTTAGTTTTTAAAAATTGTAATCTATAATACTTTTGTATCTATTTTAAATAGTGTTTTGTAATGCTTTTATCAATTCATCTGGACGTGTTGAATATCTTAAAGCATCATCTTTTTCTATTATGCCATCTTTTACAAGTTTAACAAGAACTTGGGTTTGTGTTTGCATACCAGATACACCTTGTCCTAATTGCATTTGACTGTATATTTGGTGGACTTTATCTTCACGAATAAGATTTGCTATTGCTGGGTTTGTGATCAATATTTCTGGAACAGCAACACGACCACCACCAATTTTTGGAATTAAAGCTTGCGAAATTACAGCTACCAATGATGTGGAAAGTTGAGCTCTGACTTGAGGTTGTTCATCTCCACTGAAAACATCAATAATTCTATTGACAGTTTGAGCTGCAGAATTTGTATGAAGTGTACCAAATACCAAGTGACCTGTCTCTGCAGCAGTTAATGCTGCAGATATAGTCTCTTTATCTCTCATCTCACCAATTAGTATGACGTCAGGATCTTCACGTAAAGCATATTTAAGTGCATTGGCAAAACTGTTTGTGTCAGAGCCTACATTTCGATGAGAAAAGAGTGACTGCTTATTTTCATGAATAAACTCAACAGGGTCTTCTACTGTAATAATATGTTTACGCTCTGTAATATTAATCTCATTTAACATAGATGCCAATGTTGTAGATTTACCACTGCCAGTAGGACCTGTTACTAAAATTAAACCCTTTTCACGCTTTATAAGCTCTTTGTAAATTTGTGGAGCACCTAGTTCATCAATACTAGGTATTTTTGTAGGTATAACTCTAAAAGCTGCAGCAACATCACCCATGGTACGGTAATAATTGGCACGAAACCGTCCTACATTGGGAAGTTGAATAGCAAAATCAAGCTCTTTGTTTGCTTCAAAGGCTTTTTTTTGCTTCTCAGTAATAATGGAGTAGCACATCTCTTCAATGGCTTCTCCATCCAGCTTAGGAAGGTCTAGTGACACAAGTTTACCACCAATTCTAATTTGTGGTTCACTTCTACTCACCAGATGCAGGTCACTTGCTTTATGTGCAACTATATTTTTTAGCAATTTTTTTATATCTATAACTTTATTCATAATATTTATTCCTGAAACGGATTTGTATATTTACTCAATTATATTCGGTACTACAAAATAGTCATCTTTTACTTTTGGTGCATTCTCTATAATTATTTTTTTAATTTCAGCATTCTCATTAGGAATATCTTCACGCATAGGAGTGCCACATTCAAGTGTTCTAAAAGATGGATCAAGCCCCTCTGTATCAAGTTCACCCAGAACTTCTACAAAACCTACAATTTTTTCAAGTTCATTTATCATTTCTTCTCTCTTTTCATCTTCTATCTTTAACATAGAGAGCTTTTCTAGTCGTTGTAGCATTGCATCATCAAATTTCATATTCCATTCCTTCAATAATATTTTAAAAACTGCAAAATGCTGATAATGTCAAGCAACTCAAAGAGAGAGCAAGCACAAAATCATTTTTTATACGTTTTGCCTTATTTAACTTTAGTTTTGTTATGATATCGAACTAAAGTTTAAGAGCAGTTTTTAGGAGTTAATGTGAGCATAAAAGAGCAAGTAGAATTTGTAAAAGAGGAGCTTACACAAGATGAAAAGCTTCTTGAAGGTTTGATTAAAGTTGAACGTTTTTACAAAAAAAATAGGTTGGCAATTTTGGCACTATCTATTTCAGTTGTAATAGGAGGAATAGGTTATGGTGTTATGGAGTATGTTAAAGAGCAGCATCTTTTGAAGGCAAATAGTGCATTGATTAAATTGCAAAGTAATCCGTCAGATAGTAGTTCACTGAAAATTTTAAAAGAGTACAATCCTTCTTTATATGAACTATATATATTAAAAGAAGCAACTACAAACGGTGACATAAAAAAATTAGAAGAATTAGTAAACAGTAAAGATGAAACTATCTCTGATTTGGCAAAGTATCATGTAGCTATATTTAAAAACAGTCTTTCGCAAATTAAAGACTATCGTCTTAAAAGCACTTCATTGCTAAAAGATTTGGCGCTATTTGATGAAGCTTATTTACTATTAAAGAGTGGTAAAGTAGATGAAGCAAAAAGCAGACTTGCTCAAATACAAGAAACATCATCTGTAAAACCAGTTGCAAAGATGTTGGAACATTATGGGATAAAAGGGAACTAATGAACTTTCAAATCAAAATAGCGTTTTTGGCATTTAGTCTTCTATTTTTTATGAGCGGATGTAGTGAAAAACACTATTTCGAGCCTGAAGATATTAAGGGTCGTATACAGTATGATGGTGAGTTACCTGCAGAGATAGTTGAAGTTGGTTATAGCGGAGCAACTCTTAAAAATGGTCAAGTTATTACTCAAAAAGGATTGCAAAACTACCATTTACCAAAAGATTACCGTTTTATAAATTCTTACAATGATTTAGTAGTAGCTGCCAGTGATTGTAAGCCAAATATTGTTTTTAATAAAAAGACAAATGAAGTAATCAAGCTCAATCTTAAAAGACGCATTGTTGCAGCAATGTTTATACCAGATACAACAAAACTGGCTTTTGTATTGGAAGGTAACAGTTATGGAATATATGATTTTAAAGAGCAAAAAATAGTTTCCAAGTATCAATCTGACAAGGCAATAAGTGCAGATATTCGTATTGCAAACCCTATGATGCTTGCTGATTTAATTTTAGTTCCAACTTTAGATGGTAAATTGGTAATAATGGGAAAAAAAGAGGGAAAAAGAGTACGTGAAATAATTGTAGGAAAAGGTGAAGATTTTAATAATATCATATTCCTTAAAGTAATAGGCAATCGTCTTGTTGCCGCTACTCCTCATCGTATAATATCTGTAAGTCCTAAAATTATGGATGCTCAAAATATAGAGATTAGTGATGTGTTATTTGTTGAAGATGGTATATATATTTTAAGCAAAGATGGAACAATATATCTGTGTGATGAGAGTCTGAAAATATTAGCAGAAAAGAAGCTTCCTTTTGCACATTTCGTAGGTGCTATTTATGGGGAGTTTATCTATGTTGTTGAAAAAGAGGGGTATATTATTGCTTTAGATTTAAATTTGGCAAGTGCAAATATATTTGAAATTCCTGATGAAATTGAGAATTGGTTCTATTCAACAAAAGATACATTTTATTACGAAAAATATTTCTTTAAATTACATCAGCAATAAGCAGGTTTTAGGAATGATAAAAACTATACTAGAACCATTAAGGCAAAATGGATTTATATTTAAACGATTTGAACCATTTTCTCTTCAAGTGATCGGTAGTAGAAAACGTATAGGTGTTTATCATGGAATTGATACAAAAAATCGCTATTTTCTTCTTTTTGTAGTTAATCGCAAGAGTAGGGTACTGCAAAAAGATGTTAAAGAGTGGCTTGATATTAAGCAAAGAATTGAACACTACTGTGGTTATGCGATTATGATAAATATAGCTTTGATAAATGCACCTCTTTGTTCCAAGGCAAAAGCTATTTTAGTGCAAGAGGGATGGAAAGTCATAAATAATGCTTCTATGTGATATTGGAAATACAAGAATGCATTTTTATAGTGGTAATGAAATTCTACACTTTACCCATAATGAAGGTTTAGAACATTTTAAAAATGAAAAAGTATATTTTATAAGTGTTAATCAAGAGATTACCAATAAGATAAAAAAATTATCTTTAAAATGGATAGAAGTTAAAGACGAAAATTTTTTAAAAACTTCATATAAAGGGCTTGGTATTGATCGTATAGCTGCATGTTTAGGCATAGAGAATGGAGTAGTGATCGATGCTGGAAGTGCCATTACTGTTGATGTTGTAGAAGATGGCAAACATCTTGGAGGTTGGATTTGGCCTGGTATTAAAGCTCAGTTGAAATGTTATACAAATATATCAGAGCGATTAACTGTTTCATTGAACAGTTTAGTAGATGTAAGTAAATTGCCTCAAAACACAACTGAAGCTGTAAGCTTTGGCATATTTGCTCCTATTGCATGTTTAGTTAAAACTTTTGCTCAAAATAGAAAAGTTGTTTTAACAGGAGGAGATGCCAAAATTTTATCTTCACTCTTCCCTGATGCTGAAGTTGATGAAGAGATTGTTTTTAAAGGGATGAAAAAAATGATAAAGGAGAGCGGATGCTAACCGTTGCATTGCCAAAAGGGCGAATTGCAGAACAGACACTGGAAATTTTTGAAACAATTTTTGGTGATGAGTTTAAATTTGAGTCAAGGAAATTGATTCTTGATATGGGAGCATTTCGTTTTTTGCTGGTAAGAAATCAGGATGTTCCGACATATGTGGCTCATCAAGCTGCAGATATTGGGGTTGTAGGATTAGATGTTATAGAAGAGCAGGGGCTTGATATCATAAGACTTTTAGACCTTGGAATTGGCAAATGCAAAGTTGCGGTTGGTATTCGAGAAGATGATGAGCTAGATTGGAGCAAGCCACAAATGAAAGTAGCTTCTAAAATGGTTAACATTACTAGAAATTATTTCAGTAAAAAAGCTATGGGTGTTGAAGTAATAAAGCTTTATGGATCAATTGAACTTGCACCTTTAGTTGGTCTTGCTGATGCTATAGTTGACATTGTAGAGACTGGTACAACTATGAAAGAGAATGGTCTAAAAGTTGCTGAAACAATTATGGAGTCTAGTGCACACCTAATAGCAAATAAGCATAGTTTTCTTGCAAAGAAGAGTGAAATTATGGAGCTTTATACCCAAATGGAAAAGGTTGTACGTGGGTCTTGAGCTTTATGCAAAAATAGAACCTATTTTAGGTTTTGAAGAGAGTATAGAGGGTCTTTATGATTTTTATATAGAGCTTTTGAAAAGCTGGAATCCAGATACTTTGATAGACATAGGATGTGGCAGTGGTGCTTTTTTAAAGCGTCTTTCACAAAATATGGAGTTAAGCAGAGTTTATGGCATAGACTTAAGTAAAACAATGGTAGAACGTGCCAAACTTTTAGGTTTAGATGCTGACGCAAAAGATTTATGTGATGTAAAAGAAAGCTTTGATGTTGCTACTGCTGTATTTGATGTTTTGAACTACCTTGACTTTGAAACTTTAGAGCAGTTTATGGGCTGTGTTTATAAGGTACTAAAACCTGGTGGTATATTTATTGCTGATATAAATACACTATTTGGTTTTGAAGAGGTTGCACAAGGCTCTCTTATAAGGGAAGATGAAAAAAGATTTGTAACATTGGATTCAGTGTTTGATAATGGAATACTCACAACAAATTTGACTCTTTTTGAAGAAGAGAACAGTGGATGCTATAGAAAGTCAAATGACACAATAGTTCAACACTATCATGAAACTGAAAAGTTGGCAAATCTTGGAGGGTTAGTTCTTGTTCAGAGTTATCCTATTGAAATGTATGCAGATATTGCTGACAAAGAGGTGTTAGTTTTTAAGCGAGAAGCATGAGTTTAGTTTGATCCCGCAAAAAGCGGGATCTTCTTGGTTACTTAATCTCTTCGAATGGATTAGGAATAACGCGCTTGTGGTCTACAACATATGGTACTAATGCTGCAGCACGAGCACGTTTAATAGCTTTTTCAACCATCTCTTGATGCTTCTTGCAGTTTCCTGTCAAACGGCGAGGCATAATTTTATATCTCTCAGATAGAGATGCTTTGATGCTGTTTAAATCTTTATAGTCAATAAACTCAACTTTTGCTTCGCAGTATTTGCAGTAGCGTTTTGAATATTTTCTTCTTTCTGCCATGGTGTTTTCCTTTTTCTATAATCGTATTAATATTTAAAATGGTATATCATCTTCATCAATGTCAATTGTTGGTAATTCCTGAACCGGTTGTTGTGCAGGTGTTTGTTGTTGCACAGGGGCTTGATATTGCTGTTGAGCAGCAGGTTGTGCATATGTTGACTGCGGTTGATTATATGTAGGTGCAGCCTGATCATATCCTGTACCACCTTGGTGCCCTTGCTCACTATCACTTCTTCTGTCAAGCATTTTTAAATTTTCAACAGTAATGGAGTGTTTACTTCTTTTTTGCCCATTCTGATCAGTCCACTGCTCAAGTGTTAATCGTCCCTCTATCAGAACTTTACTGCCTTTTCTAAGGTATTGATTTGCAATTTCAGCTGAACGACCCCAGACAGTAAAATCGATAAACATAGTTTCATCTTTTTGCATGCCACTAGAGTCTTTAAAGCGTCTATTTGTAGCAATGCCGCATTTAGCAAGTGCTTGTCCACTTGGCAGATAGCGAAGCTCGACATCTCGTGTTAGATTACCGATCAGGATTACCTTATTGAACATCAAATAGCCTTAAATTTATTATGCAGACTCACCTGCAGTTTGAGCAGCCTCTTTTTTAGCACTTGCTGCACCTGCTTTGTTTACAAGATTTTGCCAAGCATTAATCTCTTTTTTATTTTCATATTTAACATTTAAGAAGCGAATAATTTCTTCATTATAGCGGAAGTTTCTTTCAAGCTCTTTGATAAGAGAACTTGGAGCAGTATAATAAATTACATAGTAGTATCCGCGAGGACTTTTCTCTATTTCATATGCTAGTTTACGCATTCCCCAGTCAAAAGTAGCTGCAATTTCAGCACCATTCTTTTCCAATATCGACTTAACGTTGTCGATTTGAGCTTTAATTTCTTCTTCTGTCAATGTTGGTTTGACTACGAAGAGTGTCTCGTAATGTCTTGTCATTTTATGTTCTCCTTATGGTATTAGCCCTTTTGGTTTTCTCCTCTTGTTTAAATCAAGAAGAAAGAGCAAAGAGCATCGCGATTCTATCCTAAAAAAGATTTAATTTTTATTAATATTGAAAACAAAAGTGTCTCTTTTTGACTTGAATTGCCTGCTGTTTTTATTGCAATCTCACCTTCTGCTAGCGTATCAAAAACTTTTTCAAAAACATCCATAGGAGTTTTTATAGCTAATTTTGCATATCTTTCTACTACATGCTTTGGAGGTGAATATCCTAAGATCTCTTTTGCATTTGGTGTACCGTGTAGCTTTATGTAGATATGGTATAAAAAAAGTTGATTTGTAAAATATTGAATTTGTCTAAGCAGAGCAAATTCATCTTCGCCAAGTTTACTTATTTGATTAATTATATCTGTTAATGGCTTTTTTGAAAATAGTGAAAAGAGAAACTCATTAACAGCCATTGGAGCAAGGGAAAATATATGTTCATCAATCTCTTTTGAGCTTATAGGACTATTTAAAATAGATAGTTTTTCAAGTTCATTCAAAGCCATTGAAAGATTGATATTTAAAGCCATAAGTAGATGCTCTATGGCGTACCTATCAATCTGAATATTTAAATTTTGTGCGTGTTCTTTAATTATAGTTACTGCTTCGTTTAAACTTGGTTGAAAGAAGCGTACATGTTCAGCATTCATCTTTTTTGCAAAGGCAGATGTTAGGGTTTTAAATTCGCTTCCGGTATAAGCATATACAAAGTAGTTTGTCTCATTTCGGAAAGCAAGTTCAATCAATTGTGTCAACTCTTTTTTAGGAATCTTTTTATCACTTTTTACCAAAAGAAAGTTTACATCACCAAATAGTGAGCTTTGAGATAACCAGTTTTTTGCTTTTTGAAAATCATACTCATCATAATATAGTTTTAAAATGGAATCACCAGCCCCACTAATTTCAATAATTTTCTTTATACTACTTTCTATGTAATATTCATTCTCTCCATAAAGCATTACAGATTTAGGTAGTGTTCCAGAATTTAACAGCTGGTCAAATTCACGCTTATACATCTCTATTTACCATAAAACATTCAAAATTCATCATTATCGAAAAGGTGTTTTGTAGACTCTACATGGACAAATATTTTTGCTTGAGCTAAATGGACAGTATTAACATTTGCTTCAATACGATCAAATAAAAGAAGATCACTTTTATCACAAAAAATTCTCATTCCTAAAATATCTTTATCAGTTGTTGCTGCTGGAATTTGTGATGCTTCTATGACAACTGCATGCAGTGTAGTATCTCTGTTGGCATCAGCCCATCTTGCATATTTTCTTGCCATAAAATCCCACTCAACACGGGTTGCTTCACGCTCAAGTTCACTTATTTTTATGCACAGAGGTTCAATATTTCGCAATATATACTCTCTTTTTTTCTCATCATTTGCTAGTATAGCTTTAAGCAGTCTATGAAGAGTAAGGTCAGAGTATCTTCTTATTGGAGATGTAAAGTGGGTGTATCGTTCAAAACCAAGCCCAAAGTGACCTATGTTTTCTGCACTGTAACCTGCTTGTTTTTGTGTTTGAATGATAAGCTGATCTACATAAGGTTCTACACCTTTTTCTCTAGCCTCTTTTTGAAGAGCCAATACAAGTGAGTGAAAATCGCTTTCACTCTCGTCAACAAATATTCCAATTTTGCCAAGTTCATCAACCAGTTTTTCAATTCTCTCTGGACTTGGAGGCTCATGAACGCGGAAAATTCCATAATCAAAATGTTCTGCAGCAGCTTTGTTTGCCAAAAGCATACAATCTTCTATGAGACCATGAGAAGGGGTTGAAGATTCCATACGTGTTGAAATAAGGTTTTGATCATCATCAAGTGTCATTCTAACTTCTGTTGATCTAAAATCGTATCCTCGTTTTAGTCTTTCAGCACGTAATCTATCAGTTATCTCTTTAAGTGGAAAAATAAAAGATAGCGTCTCTTTGTCGTCCTCTTTTGCAGACTCTATGCCATTTTCAAGGTAAGCATCAATTTCATCATAGTTGTAGCGTCTTCTTGAGCGTATGATAGCTTCAAAGAAACTATGTTTTTTTACATTTAATGTCTCAATATCAAGCTCTAGTTTACAAACATATGCAAGTCGGTCAACATTAGGTTTAAGTGAACAGATATTTTCACTTAAAGCTCTTGGAAGCATTGGAATAGATTTATGCGGAAAATAGATTGAAAATCCTCTGCTTCTTGCCTCTTTATCTATAGCACAATCTGGTGTAACATAGCTGCTTACATCAGCAATAGCAACATAAAGAGTATGGTTTTTTTCATCCCAGTATATTGCATCATCAAAATCTTTTGCATCAACCGGATCTATCGTACAAAATGGTAAATGTCTTAGATCTGTACGATCAGGATATAGCGATGCATCTACACTGTCTCCCCAGCTTAAAGCTTCTGTTTCAGCCTCTTTGCTAAATTGCTCTTGTTTGTTGAATATAGCCAAAGATATTTTTTCATCAACCTTAGGATCATTTAGATTTCCTAAAATTTGAGTAATTTCAGATGTACGGTTGTCTACTTGAAAAACAGTATGTTCTGAGAGTTTTTCTATAGAACTTTTAAGCTCCATAGGAAGGTCTGTTTTAATGTGAAATGGCTGTAGACCTGACTCAGTACTTTTTATATAACCTACAGCATATACAAATGCAGGCTGAACTACTTTTACTACTCTTGCACTTGGTCTTCCAGGTTTACCAAATATACGTTTTACAATTACATAATCACCATTTTTTGCACCATTTAAATTTTGAAACTCTATGAGAAGATCTCTTCCTTTTGCTCCAATTAGCTCTAAAAATGCAGTTCCAGATGGAAGTAAGTCTACTATTCCCGCACGATATTTTGAGTCTAGTTGTACTTTTTCACCAATCTCTTTGACAATACGCTCACGTAATAGCTCTTCAAGTAGTGGCTTATACTCTTTTTCAATGTCAGTTTTGTATGCACCTTTTGCAATGCGGGTTAGAAAAGATTTCATTTTTTTTCTTTAACTTGTTTTTAATGATTCAATTGCTTTTTTCAAGTTTTGAGAATCTAGCCCATACTCTTCAGCTTTTTCATATGCTGCTTGAATACTCTCTTCCGATAGAGGAGATGTTAAAGGAAGAGCTTCTTTGACTACTCTTAAAATTTGTGTATTTTTTCTTATTTTATCATCTGCTTTTTTAGGATTAACAATATTTTGCATAATATCTATCATTGTTTCATTGTATTTCCAGTGTTTGAACATAAGCGCAACAATCCATTCACTAGGAATAGATAAAAACTTCTTTTCAATAGTTAAAATGTCATTAAAAGTTCTAGCTTTTGAGATTTCTGACTGAAACTCGTCAGCTTTATTTTCTTCACTTAAAACTATGACAGCTACCAGTTTACCAAGCTCCATAAGTAAAGATAGTGTTACCATTTCTGCATTATGTGCAGTAACTTGTGATTTTCCCCACAAACTTGTTAGTGCATTTTGCATAGTTGAAACAGTCATAAAGTTATTTGATGATATTCCATATGTTGAAAGATCCATAGGAAAGTTTTTACGCATAGCATAAGAGACGGCAAAACCCTGAATTGTACCCATTCCAAACAGTGAAACTGCCTGATCAATTGATGTTATTTGTCTACTGAATCCGTATAGTGGAGAATTAGCAGCTTTTAAAATATCTGCAGTAAACATTGGGTCTTGTTTTACTACTGGTATTAAATCTTTAATTGTTCCCTCTGGATCTTCACATATTTCTCTAACTCTTTGAATGCTTTCTGGTAGAGGAGGAAGAGATTTTATTTTTTTAATTATTTTTTCAACCATTAGATTGCTCCAAACTAATTTAACTTTTTATTGTACTCCAAGCATTCTTAAAGAATTAGAAGATAACTATTTTGCTTATTAAAGTAATCTAATACTTTTTTATCTTTTATATGATTCAAAGCGCTACTTGAATATAATCACCAAAATTTTTCCAAAAGGATTCAATATGGCATTGAATGTATATTATGACAAAGATTGTGATCTTTCTATAATTCAATCAAAAAAAGTTGCAATGATAGGATTTGGAAGCCAGGGACATGCTCACGCAGAAAACTTAAGAGATAGCGGTGTAGAAGTAGTTGTTGGACTTAGAAAAGGCGGAAGCAGCTGGAAGAAAGCAGAAGCAAAAGGTTTTAAAGTTCTTGAAGTAGCAGATGCTGTAAAAGAGGCAGATGTTGTGATGATTCTTCTTCCAGATGAGACTCAAGCAGCTGTATATAAAAATGAGATTGCTCCAAATCTAAAAAGCGGTGCAACAATTGCATTTGGTCATGGATTTAACATCCACTATGGACGCATTCAGCCTGCAGCTGACATCAATGTTATGATGGTAGCTCCTAAAGCACCTGGACATACTGTACGCAGTGAGTTTGTTAAAGGTGGTGGTATTCCTGACTTGATTGCTGTTGAGCAAGATCCAAGTGGAAATACAAAAGAGTTGGCTCTATCTTACGCTTCTGCAATTGGTGGTGGTCGCACTGGAATTATTGAAACAACTTTCAAAGATGAGACTGAAACTGACCTTTTTGGTGAGCAAGCAGTACTTTGTGGTGGTGTAAGTGCTCTTATTCAAGCAGGTTTTGAAACACTTGTTGAAGCAGGGTATCCTGAAGAGATGGCATACTTTGAGTGCTTGCATGAGATGAAACTTATTGTTGATCTAATTTTTGAAGGTGGTATCGAAGATATGCGATACTCAATTTCAAATACTGCAGAGTATGGAGATATGGTAAGCGGACCTCGTGTTATCAATGATGAGAGCCGTAAAGCTATGAAAGAGATCTTAAAAGAGATCCAAAATGGTAAGTTTGCAAAAGATTTCATTCTTGAGGGACAAGCTGGTTATCCTCGTATGAATGCAGAGCGAAAAAATCTTCACAACCATCCAGTTGAAGTAACAGGACGACGCTTGCGTGCAATGATGCCTTGGATTAAAGCAAACAAAATAGTAGATCAAGAAACTAACTAAAAAAGGCTTTCGCACCTTTTGGTGCGAAAGATATATTCTCCATGACAAAACGTAAATCTCCTCAAAAAAGCAGAAAAACAGTAGTAAAAAAAAGGAAAAAAAGTACTAAGTCCAAAAGTGCTATGACAATAGTACTAATTGGTCTTATTCTTATTTTAGTTATTGCTCTTTTTACTGGTGTTGCAGGCTGGATAGGTTATGAGGCAGGAAAAGAAAAAGCTTCAAAATCATATGAAAATCAGGTAGAACAGTATAAAAATGATTTAGAAAAATTACGAAAAAAGTTAGATAATACCTCTTCTTTTTTAGAAAAAAAAGAGAAAAGTGAGCCTAAAAAAGTCTCTAAATCTTTAGATTTGTCAGAAATTAAAGATTATGTTGAAGCTGCTGAACACAGTAAGAAAAGCACAACCAGACAAAAAAAATCAATTGTAAAAAAAGAGATAAAAACTGATAGACCAAAATTGGTTATTATTATAGATGATGTTGGTTCTAGAGCACAACTTAAAGCAATTAAATCTTTACCGTGGAAAATAACCCCATCAATTTTTCCTCCTACAAGGCGACATCCAAATACTTCTAAATTAGCTGCTAACTTACAACATTATATGATTCATTTGCCTATGGAAGCACTAAATTATAAGTACGAAGAGGATGGTACTTTAAAAGTTCAAAGTAGTGAATCACAAATTGATACAAAAGTAAAAAAATTACGTCAACTTTTTCCAAACGCTAACTATATTAATAACCATACAGGTAGTCGTTTTACATCAGATATTATTTCAATGGAGAGATTTTTCTTAATTGCAAAACAGTATGGTTTTTATTTTGTAGACAGTAGAACTACTCCAAAAACTGTTGTTCCTATGGTATGCAAAAGTTTCAATGAACCATATTTAGCAAGAGATATTTTTCTTGATAACAAAGCTGATATAGGTTACATAAAGAATCAATTAAGAAAAGCTGTAAAAATAGCTAAAAAACATGGTTATGCAATAGCAATAGGTCATCCACATTCAATAACTTTTAAAGCGTTAGCCAGTTCAGGTAATATTTTGAAAAATGTAGATGTTGTCTATATTGATGAAATTTATTATAGTCTTAGTAATTAATTTTTACTAGACTAGTTTAAATTTCTACTCTATTTTTAAAAGTTCAAAATATATTTACAATTTTTCCAGCAATGATATTTAATTATTTTATGAATAAAACGCTAATTTAAGCTATGGTTTTACCAAAAAAATAGCTAATTGAAAAATATTGAGATAATATCACAACCTTGAACTTTATATTATTTTAATAATTCAATTTTATAGAACTTTCCATCAACTTTAAAATATTAAGATTTGTAATTCACTATATTTTTTAGGAATATAATTGTTTTAAGATATAGTTAGAAGTTAAAATTATTAATATATTATTTATGAATATGAAAATATTCAGCTTTTAAAATATTAAAATTTATATTAAAAGGCTATAATATATTAAAAGTTACTAATTACAAAATTAGGAAAATGATGCCATTTTTATTAGATAAACATATTACAGAATTTAAATATATGAAGAGTTACCCAAAACATATATATTATAGAGGGGATGAAGATTTATTGAATAGACAAAAGGTATCTGTTGTTGGAACAAGAAGACCAAGCGGATATACCAAAAGTATTGTTATGCAAATTACTTCATCTTTGGCAAGCAGAGGTGTTGTCATTGTAAGTGGTGCAGCTATGGGAGTAGATGCAGTTGCTCACAATGGTGCTGGTTATAGTAGTACAATTGCAGTGATGGGTTGTGGAATAAAACATAGATATCCTAAAATAAATAGTAATTTAATAGAATCTATTGAGACAAAAGGCGGCTTAGTTTTAAGTCAGTTTGATCCAGATTTTATTGCTACCCCTTGGAGTTTTGTAGTTAGGAATGAATTGGTTGTTGCTTTGGGAGAAGTCCTTATAGTAGCAGAAGCTGATCTAAATAGTGGAACTATGAGAAGTGTAGAGTATGCAAAAAAGATGGGAAAACCAATATTTGTAATTCCTCACAGATTAGGTGAGAGCAAAGGTACAAATGCTTTATTAGAGTCTAAAGATGCTGAAGCAATATATGATATTGATAAGTTTGTAAGTAGTTTTGGTGTTTTAAGTAAGTCACAAAAAGAAGATACATTTATACAATATTGTAGAAAGTCACCCTCGTATGAGGATGCTATGAAGAAATTTGGTCAAAAAGTATTTGAAGCAGAGTTAGAAGGTATTATAGCAGTCAAAGATGGACGCATTGTTATTTTATAAATTTTAATTATCTAATTTTGCATAAAGATTACTGATTAATGTAAAAGCATTTTCTCCATCTGTTGGATACTCAACAACCCGATCTTCCATATCTTTTAAATTTAATGCAGTTACAATTGTGTCATGTACTTTTTGTGCACCATTCCAGTCAGTATTTGGTAAAAGTGCAATTAAATTCTCTTCTATATAAAATAGTCTGTCACTATTTCTTAAAAGAGGTAAAACAGTATCTCTTAGTTTTTTTTCATTCCAGTTTGGTAATGGTATTAATATGATTGAAAAGGATTGATCGTACCCTTCATTTTTAAGACGGTTTGTAAGAGTGATCTGGTATTCAACTAAAACTTTTAAAAGTTCTTTATATCCTAATATATCTACTGCCATACTATAACCTCAATATTATTATATATAAAAATACTTTGACATTGTAGCACATTTTCGATAATGTTTCAGTTAATAAAATAAATCTATAAAGGTTAGTTTTGAAAATTGCTGCAATAGATATTGGACTTAAAAGAATAGGAACTGCAATATGTGTAGATGGTTCAACAGCAATTCCACAACCTCCAATTTTAAGAAAAAATCGTAAACAGGCTGCAACTGATGTAACAAATTTTTTAAAAGAGTGGAATATTGATCTCTTGGTTGTAGGTTTTCCTAAAGATGGAAAAAGTGCTGAAGAGATGCAAAGACGAATAAAACATTTTGTAGGGTTGCTTAACTTTAATGGAGAAGTAATCTATGTTGACGAATTTAATAGTAGTATAGAAGCTGCAGAGCGAATGAAAGGAGTTACTCGTCAGCGGAAAGATGGACGGCTTGACTCTATTGCCGCCCAGCTTATATTGGAGAGATTTTTATTTAAAAAAGAAGTTTCTCAGTAGCTATTTTCTTTAAACATAGATTGTTCAAAGACAATAACACGATTACGACCTCTCTCTTTTGCTTTATAAAGAGCGACATCAGCATGTTTGATTGCTTCTCTAATGGTTTCAGCTTCACTAGGGAAAAAAGCTACACCAATAGAGATGCTTTTTTTAACATGTTCACCATTAATATAGATAGATTTTTCAGCAAAAACAGTACGAATTTTTTCAGCTACTTTAATAGCACCTTCAGGAGTACTTTCATGAAGAAGAACAACAAACTCTTCACCACCATATCTAGCAACAATATCTGAATCTCTGACAATAGATTTAACAGTATCGGCAAGAAGCTTTATGAATTTATCTCCAACATCATGCCCATAAGTGTCATTAACCTTTTTAAAGAAGTCAATATCAAGCATAAGAACACCATATTTAGTTTCTTGACGTTCAGCTTGATGAGTAACTTGGTCAATAAACTCTTCTAAGAATTTTCTATTATAAAGACCTGTTAAACCATCATGTAAAGATTTTTGACGAAGTTGTTCCATTAAAAGTTTGCTTTCAATAACAGGCTTGGCATTTTCTAAATAGTAATTAAGAGTAGGAGTTTGTCGCTTAAAATGATCAGCTTGTTTTTTGTCATTAGTTAAAAGAGTAATGACTAAACTGAAGCTTTCTGTAACTTGATAAGGAATACAGTGATAATATTTGAAGTCTCCGCAAAAATAAGGGCAAAGTTCTGGGAATTGATCAGAAAGAACAATATTCATAGTTCTAAAAGCTCTACATTTGCTAGCATTCTTAAAAGTTGAAACTTCACATACAGGTTTGTCAAGATTGCTATATGCTATTTCTCTTGTATTATCTTTACTTTCTACATTGTAAATAATAAAGTTTTCAGTTTCCATAATTTGACGAATAATATGAGCAATTCTGTTATAAATTTGAGGTAGTGATTTGTCAAGTTCAATAGTATTTTTAAAGTGATGAATTTTTGATAGCATATCAATAGTATTAGATGATTTTTCAAGAGGATCAGAACAGTTTGTTTGACTATTTTTTAATAAAATTGCTAGTTTTTGTTCAATAGTACCTATTGTATTTTGGAATTTTTCAATTAACTGGTTATAAAGGTCAGCGACAAGCCTAATATCTTTTGTCTGAATATTAGTAGTAACTTTTAGACTAAAGTCACCATTACGAGCTCTTTTTAAAGACTCTTGAAGATTATTAAAAAATTCTAAGTAAGGTCTGAATAGAATTTTAACAGCAAGCATAGCAATTAGAATAAATACTAAAGTAATAGCGGCAATTTTAAGCAGGGTAAATATACCTTCTTTACGAACATCACTTATATCAAACTCTAAACTAATTGCACCTAAGGTTTCTCCCTCTTTTACATTATGACACTCCAAACAGTTTGGTTCACTGTATGCAGATGCTTTGTATGGAATAGTTACTCTTAAAATTGCTACATCTGTTGTTTCAAAAATTTTACGTACAGCTTCACCTGTTTTAAGAACTTTTCTATCTATTTCATCACGCGGATGTTCGTTACTAAGCCCTTCACCAAACTGGTCAATTACACTTTTAGCACGGATAATCCAAAGATTTTTAACATCTTTTGTATTTGCAATTGAACGAAGAAAGAAAGCTCGTTTGTCCATAATGCCATTTATCATATGGGCAGTAAGTCCGTCACGAACAATTTCAGCAGTCATTTTTGATTTTTCAATTGCATTTTTATATGCATACTGTCTAAAGTTTATTCCTGCATTTATCATAATTGCAATTGAAAAAAGTAATAGCAGAGTTGTAGTAAAAAGAAAAAGTTTACGATTAGTATCCATTAGGTATCACCTTTGAGTAAACGTTGATTTTGCTGGTAATTTTTAGTTAGAAAATCAATTTGATTTTATTAATATTAATCAAAAAGCTCAAAGTTTAGTTAAAGCAGAGCCTGTAAAAATTTTGTTTAACTATAACAAAAAGAGCTTAAAAAGAGCTATAAGTTAATTTTGTTAAGTAAGAATAATGTTTGTAATCAACTATATTCACTCTTTCAACATATCATTCATACGTTTAGTATCAGGATTCTCATTTGGATCTCTTTTTGGTTTTCTTAATTCTAAAATTAATGTTGTTATAAGACTTACTGCTATGATTATTATTGCTGTTATTTTCCACCAAAATTCTGCAGGCATAATCTATCCTTTTAAATTATCAACATTGCATCACCATAACTATAAAAACGGTATCTCTCTTTTATAGCTAAATTATATACTTTCATCGTCATTTCAATCCCTAAAAATGATGAAACCAGCATAATAAGTGTAGATTTTGGTAAATGAAAGTTTGTTAAAAGATGGTTTACTCTAATTGGTTTGTTCTTAGGATGTAAAAAGAGATCACACTCTCCAAATGGTTTGCCTGATCTTGCATAATACTCTATTGTTCTTGTTACTGTAGTTCCAATAGCAGTAATAGGAGTGTCTGAGTCAATAATTTTTTTAGTTTGTAAAGGAATATCATAATATTCGCTATGCATTGGATGGTCTGTTATAATGTCTGCCTCAACAGGCTTAAATGTGCCTGCTCCAACATGTAGTGTTATTGGAGAGGTTGTATAGTTTTGCTGCATTTTTTCAAATAACTTGTCTGTGAAATGTAAAGATGCGGTAGGTGCAGCAACGGCTCCTTCATATTTTGCAAATACAGGCTGATAATTTTTTTCATCCTCTTTTGAATCTTCACGCTGCATATAAGGTGGCAGTGGAATATGTCCTAGTCTGTCAAGATGTTGTAGAAGTTCTTCAAATTTAATCAATCTGTCATTTTGATCGTAAAAACTTACAACTCTGCTACCATCATCACAAAGTTGTAAAACTTTTGCATAAAGGTTTTCATCAAATATCAGTTGAGTATCTTCTTTTACTTTACCTCTAATAAGTACATTATATCTGTTAGCATCAAGTTGTTTGTTTATCAGCAGTTCTATTTTGCCACCACTTGACTTTTTTCCAAAAAGTCTAGCTTTAATCACTTTTGTATTATTGTAAATTATTGCAGATTCTTGCGGAAGAAATGAAAAAATATCACTAAAAATTGTATGAGCGACTTTTCCGCTTTTGCGATCTACTACAAGAAGTCTTGCACTGTCTCTTGGTTCTGCCGGTTCTGTAGCAATCAGTTCCGGCGGCAGGGTATAGTCATAACTTTCAGTTTTTAACTCTTTTGACACGATACTACTCAGTCTCTTCTTCCTCATCATCAAGTGGTTTATATGGGTTTACAATTTTTGCTATCAGTATGGAAACACCATATAAAATGATAAGTGGTATAGCCATCAATAACTGTGTAACTACGTCAGGCGGGGTTAAGAGGGCTGCTAGAACAAATATAAGAATAATTGCATATTTAAAAAAGCTTTTTAGTGTATGATCATCTACAAGACCAAGCAGTGCCAAGAAGAGAGTAATAACAGGTAACTCAAATGCTATACCAAATCCTATCATTATCTTTGTAAAAAAGCCTACATACTCGTTAATTTTAGGTGCAACAGTAACGATCTGCTCTGCAAAGTTAACAAGAAATGCAAAACCGTAAGGAACTACAATGTAGTATGCAAAAGCTGCACCTAAAAAAAACATACCTGATGCAAAAAATACAAAAGGCCAGACATATTTTTTTTCATGCTCATATAATCCAGGGGCTATAAATAACCAAAACTGATAGAGAATAAATGGAAGTGCCAGTAAAAATCCGCTAAAAAGAGATACTTTAACAGCTGTGAAAAATACCTCTGGTACACCTGTTGCAATCATATATGAATCATCTGGAAGGACCTCTTTAAGAGGTAGTGTCATCCATTCAAGAATAGGTTCATAAAAGTAAAAAGCAACAAAAAAAGCGACAAACAGAGCACCAATAGAGTATGCCAGACGTTTTCTTAGTTCAGCAATATGCGGTTTGAGATCATCAAACATTGTCATCCTTTTTTAAAGGGGTCTTTGGTTTCTTTGGAAAAGTAACTACTTCTCGTTTAGGCTCAATTTTCTCTTTAATCTCTTGAGCTTCAGCTTCAAGTCTATTTTCAGATTTTTTAACATCTTCAACTGTTTCAGTTAAGTCATCCAGTGAAGTTATATCCATGCTTCTGACTCGTTCAAGCTTTTGTGTAGCTTCATCTAACTGCTTTTTATATCTGAAAGCCTCTTCCTTTAACTCACTTATTTTAAGCTCTTCTTCAAATGAGCTTTTTGCATCATTAACAGTACGCTTTATACTTTTAAAAAACTTTGCTATCTGTACCATTGCATCGGGCAGTTTGTCTGGCCCAAGAAACAGTATGGCAATTACAATAATAAAAAATATTTCGCTAAGTCCCATGCCAAACATTGTCAGACCCTTTTTACTTATTGTTTTTTATAAAATGGTTTGTAGTCTATCAAAAAAGTGATTAGCCGAGGATAAAGAGGGCAATTTCATCACTTAAAAGATAGTCTGTATTGAAATATTGTTTATCTTTTTTATATAGTTTACCTTCTTTAAGTAAAATATCAGCGCGCTCTTTCATACTACTGTTTAAAATATCAGCATTAATACCTACAAAACTACGAAGACCGAGAAATACTTTCTCTTCTATTATTTCATAACTTTTTAACTCTTCTATATTTTTAAAAAAAGGCTCTTTTATATATTGTTCTATTTCTCTATGTGGATATAGACGCTGGTTTCCAATTCGTCCAACTGCACCGCTTCCAATTCCCAAATATTGTTTATACTCCCAGTAGCCTATATTGTGGTGACAAAATGATTTACCGAAATTTGATATTTCATATTGTTGCCATCCAGTAGCAGAAATCTTTTCATATATGATTTGAGCTTGTTCTATTGACTCTTTTCGTACTTCAGGGCGACTTTCAAACGGTGTTCCCTCTTCAATTGTCAATTCATATGCGCTTAAGTGATCAATTGGCAAGTTTAAAGCCTGCTCTAATTCAGACTCAATGCGTTTTGGAGTATCAAGCAGTGTTGCGTATATAAGATCAATTGAGAGTCGTTTAAAGCCGGCACTGTAAGCTCTTTCAACTGCCAAGACAGCATCTTTTGATTTATGTGAACGTCCAAGCAGTTTAAGTTTATCATTAAAAAAACTCTGCACACCAAGGCTTATGCGGTTTACACCTAATCCTTTCATGCCTTTAAGCCACTCTGTAGAGGTGCTGTTTGGATTGGCTTCTGAAGTTATTTCAGCATTTTTTTGCAAATATGGGGCAACTGTTTCAAAAATAGGCTCATAAAGATTAAAATCTACAGTAGTAGGTGTGCCACCACCAATAAAAATAGTCTCTATTGAACCTAATTTAATATTATAATGTTTTAAGTCATGTAAAAGCTGTTTATGAAGTGCACTCATATAGGCAGCTTTAAGTTCAAACTTGTCAACATAAGAGTTAAAACTACAATAGTGGCATTTGCTGTCACAAAATGGTATGTGTATATAAAGTAAGTATTTATCCATATTTAATGCATTTTTTTCTATAATCATAACCAAAATAGAGCGCAAAATAAAGAATTAGATTATGAATGATCAAAAAGATAAAAAGGTAAAAAAGTACCGACCAAATGTGGCAGCGATCATTCTTTCATCAAAATATCCTGAAAAAGTGGAATTTTTCATTGCTTCTAGAAGTGATGTCAAAGATGCCTGGCAGTTTCCGCAAGGAGGTATTGACAAGGGGGAGACGCCCAAAGAGGCTCTTTTTCGTGAATTGAAAGAGGAGATCGGCACAAATGAGGTCGATATAGTCGGTGAGTTTCCTGAATGGGTCAGTTATGACTTTCCGGAAATGATTGCAAAAAGGATGTACCCTTATGATGGGCAGCGTCAGAAATATTTTCTGGTTCGTCTAAAACCTGGAGCAAAGATAAATCTTCAGACAGCTGAACCAGAATTTTCACAATATACGTTTGTACCGTATAATGAAATTTTTGACTATATTACCTATTTCAAACGACCTGTATACAAAAGGGTTCTGGAATATTTTAGAAAAAAAGGTTATCTGTAATGCTGATAGTACAAAAGTTTGGTGGAACCAGTGTCGGTGATCTTGAACGTATTGCTAATGTTGCAAAACGTGTTGCTAAGACAAGAGATGAAGGTCATGATGTCATAGTTGTTGTTTCTGCTATGAGTGGCGAAACTAATAAGTTGATTGAGTATGCACATTTTTTTTCAAAAACTCCTGACAGAGAAGCAATGGATCTTTTGCTTAGTTCAGGTGAGCGTGTTACTAGTGCATTACTGAGTATTGCTCTTAATGAGATGGGCTACCCTGCAACTGCAATGACAGGTCGTCAAGCAGGTATATATACAGATACAACTCATACATCAGCAAGAATTGATCACATTGACCCAAAGCCTATGGGGAATGCTTTGTCATCTGGAAAAATTGTTGTTGTCGCAGGTTTTCAGGGTATTAATCAAGATGGTCGTGTAACAACACTTGGTCGTGGTGGAAGCGATTTAACAGCTGTGGCAATTGCCGGTGCAATGGGTGCGGATTTGTGTGAAATTTACACAGATGTTGATGGTGTCTATACAACAGATCCACGCATTGAGCCAAAAGCTAAGAAGATGGATCAGATAAGTTATGATGAGATGCTCGAACTTGCTTCTCTTGGTGCTAAAGTACTTCAAAATAGATCTGTAGAGTTGGCAAAAAAGATGGGTGTAAACCTTGTTACCAGAAGTAGTTTTAACGATAATCCAGGAACATTGATTACAAAGGAAGAGAATATTATGGAAAAACCACTTGTAAGCGGTATCGCACTAGATAAAAACCAGTCACGTATCAGCCTTAAAGGTGTTGAAGATCGTCCGGGTATTGCTTCAGAAATTTTCAATGCTTTGGCAGATGAAGCTATTAATGTAGACATGATTGTTCAAACTATAGGTGCTGATGGAAAAACTGAGATTGACTTTACAGTACCTCAAAGTGAGATTGAACGTGTAAAAACCGTTATGGAAAAGTTTAACAGCAGCATTGGTGAAATAGAGTATAAAGAGGATGTTGCAAAAGTCTCTATTGTCGGCGTTGGTATGAAGAGCCACAGCGGTGTTGCTGCAAAAGCTTTTACTACAATGGCAAAAGAGGGAATTAATATAGAGATGATCAGCACCAGTGAAATTAAAGTCTCTATGATAATTGATGAAAAGTATTCAGAGTTAGCAGTCAGAGCTTTACACGAAGCTTATGAACTAGACAAATAATTTAAAACGCCTGAGGTTAAGTTTTTGAAAGATTTGCTAACTTGGACACTTGAAACAATTCGTAGCGATGACACAATGATGAGTTGGCTTGAAGAGCGTCGTTACGATTGGGCACCAATTGTCGGTAATGCAGTTTCAAAAATTCTTGAAGGACAAACGGTAATTTTGTTGACAGATGAGCAAAATGGATGGTTTGAAGATTATATTATTCATCATATAAACCGTCCAAGTGTAAATCGTCCGCTTATGCCTTTTTTTTCATTTGATGCACTCTATCCATTTGCTCATACTATTAAGAAAGATCAAGATATCGAGATTCTTTTTGATATGCTTGATCTTAGCTATCCACAAGGATACTTTTTTTGGTACATTGGAAAAGCTGATCATCCAAAGGCTCGAATAGCATTAAGAAATGATGAGTCACTGCTTTGGGTAATGGATGAAGAGATGACAAACAGCTTTACATTACGCTCATATGATGAGTTGATAGATATAAAACTTTTGCAACTTTTTAGACTTTTTGACAAAACAATAAGCGCAGCCCTTTTTGCTGAAATCGATTTGGGCGGATGAGATGTCAACAATGACTTCTCAAATTATAATTACCGATAGATTTGATGAAGTTTATGAAAATCTAAAAGTTGATTTTCCAGAACATCTTTTCTATCGTATAGATGCAGATGAGTTTTTAGTAGAGCATGCCAAAGAGTGTCAGCAAAAAGCCTATTTAACAAGTGATAAAGAGAAAGTTATAGTTTTAACTGCTAATCGTTTTACGCCTATTGCCCAAAATAAACTTCTTAAAGTTTTTGAAGAGCCACCTTCTAAAACATATTTCATTTTAATGACACCTCTTAAATCTGGGCTATTGGCAACAATTCGCTCTCGCCTTCCAATTGTAGAAAAAGAGATTGGCAAAGAGCAGATTGAACTCTCTATTGACCTAGAACAACTTGACTTATCGCAACTTTTTGATTTTTTGCAATCAAATAGACGCATTGATGCAAAAAAAGCACAGGTTATAGTTGAAACATTGGCAAAAGAGGTTATGAAAAATAGCAATTATCGTATTGACAATGAGTTGTTAGAAGCCTTTTCACAAAGTATACGCCTATTAGACATGGGTTCTCCTGTTAATTTTGTACTTACACGATTATGTTTGAAGTTATTAGAGAGAAAGAGAAAATAGAGCCTAATTTAAAGAGAAAAACTAAAAATTAAAAGCTTGTGAAAAATCTCTCTTTTTTTATTAAAATTACCTATAAATAAAAAGCTTTGAGGGAAATTTAAAGTGAAAATTTACCGAATTGACAAACCAAATGATGCAAAAACTGCTCTTAAACTGCTAGGCTCTGATAAAGGCGGGGTTGCCATTATGTCTAAAAAGATGGATACACATCTTTTTGTAATAAAAGATATATCAGCAGGAGCTGCAAATATTTTAAAGCAGGATTGCTTGTCTATAGGAGCTGAGCTTGCAGTTCCAACTGGTGTGGTTACATGCAGTAAATCTCATTATGATGCTATTTTAATAGGCACAAAACGTCAGTTAGAATTTCTGGCAAGAAAAGAGAAGGCTCAGCCTTTTGGGTTGAAAAAGTTAGCAAAAAAACTTGAAGACTTTTTAAAAGAGTCAAAATTTAAGACTAAAATTATGGGTATTATCAATGCCAATGACGATAGTTTTTATCCTGGCAGTCGTTATCTTGAAAAAAGTGCTGTTGAAGCTATTGAGAATATGATCGAAGATGGTGCTGATATTATTGACATAGGAGCTGTATCTTCTCGTCCGGGAAGTGAACCTGTAACATCCCAAGAGGAGTTAAGAAGGCTAAAACCTATTATTGACACTATAAAGCAAGAAAAGTTATATGACAAAGCAATATTTAGTATCGACTCTTACTCTTTAGAGGCAATAGCATATGCTTTGGAGAGCGGTTTTTCTATTGTTAATGATATTACAGGAATGCAAAACAGCAAGCTTGGTGAGTTGGCAAAGTCATATGGTGCAACATATATTATAATGCATATGCAAGGAACTCCAGAGACGATGCAAAAAAATCCTCATTATGATAATGTTATTTTAGATATTGATGCTTTTTTTGAAGATCGTATAGAAAGAGCATTGGAAATTGGCTTTAAAATAGAAGACTTAGTACTTGATGTAGGGATAGGCTTTGGTAAAACGCTGGAACACAATTTGATGTTACTTAAAAACTTAAAGCATTTCAGACATTTTGGATGTGAAGTGTTAATAGGTGCCAGCCGAAAATCTATGATTCATAAAATAGTTCCGACACCAGTAGAAGAGCGTCTGCCTGGTACTCTTGCAATTCATTTAGAAGCTATTAGAAGAGGTGCATCAATAGTTCGTTGCCATGATGTCAAAGAGCATAAACAGGCAATAAAAGTTTATGAAGCTATAGAAGAGGGGAGTGTGTTATGAAAAAGTTAATCAATCTGATAGCATTAGTTTTTTTAATAAGTGTAAATATGGCTAATGCAAATGATGAAACACCAAATGAAGTGACAAAAAAGTTTTGGAATGCTATGGTAAATGACGATCTTAGAACTGCAAAATCTTTGACAATCAGATCCAAAATAAAAAGATCATCACTGTTGAATGTAAAGTTAAAAGGTGCAGAGCTTAAAGAGGCAAATGTTATAAACGGACACGCTTTTGTTCCTACAACTATATTTTTTGCTATTCCCATTGAAGCGGTTGAAGATAAAGAGTGCAATATAACAATAGATACAGAGCTTTTGAAGGTAGAAGATAAGTGGCTTGTTGATGATATTGTAGCGATGGAAAGTTACAACTCTACTATTAAAAAAGGTTTGGCATCTTGTACAACCAAGATGCTTGAGGATGCAATCGGTTTAGGGAAAGAGCAGTATGAGGAGCTTCAAAAAAAGCTGAAAAAGAGTTTTGACATATTTGGAGATACATTTGAAGATTCTCTAAAAAGCATTAAAGAGAGACTTAAAAAGTCTCTTAAAGAGCTTCAAGAAGAGAATGAACCGGCTCCACAGTTACCGGAGCCTCAAAAGGTGGAGAAGATATGACAAAACAAGAGTATTTAAAAGCTGTTGAAAAATTAAAAAAATGGGCATATGCCTACTATATAGAAGATAATCCGCTTGTAACAGATGAAGTCTATGACAAACTTTACCATGAAGTATTGGATTATGAAAAAGAGCATCCTGAAGATATTGATTTTACTTCACCTACACAGCGAGTTGGTGCTACATTAAAGGATGGATTTCAAAAGGCAAAACACTTAAGCCGTATGTGGAGTATGGAAGATGTTTTTAATGCCAAAGAGTTTGAAGAGTGGATGGCGCGTATTCAAAAAAATTTCCCAAATGAACGCTACTATATAGAACCAAAGTTTGATGGAGCCAGCCTTAACCTGATTTATGAAAATGGACTTTTAAAGCAGGCAATTACTAGAGGAAATGGTGTTGAAGGGGAAGATGTTACAAATAATGCCAGAACCATTCAATCAATAAGGCTTGAGATTGAACATAAAGGGCTTATAGAAATTCGCGGTGAAGTCTTGATGACAAAGCAAGAGTTTGAGCGAATCAATGAAGAGCGTGCAAAGTTAGGCGAACCTCTTTTTGCAAATCCAAGAAATGCAGCAGCAGGAAGCCTTCGTCAGCTTGATCCAAAAACAGTTGCTAAGCGAAAACTTATTTTTCAGCCTTGGGGTGTTGGAGTTCACGACCTTACTTTGGAGTATTTGAGTGAGGTTATGGACTATGTTTACAATCTTGGGTTTAGAAAACCGCCTATCAGAAGAGTTTGTGAAACGGTAAAAGAGATAGAAGCTATCTATGATGAGTTGCGTAAAATGCGTGATAGTCTTGATGTAATGCTTGACGGTATGGTTGTAAAAGTTGACAGATTTGCTGCTCAAGAGGCTCTGGGTTACACAGTCAAGTCACCACGCTGGATAGTTGCATACAAATTTCCTGCAGTTGAAAAACAGACACGTATAAAAGATGTAGTGTTGCAAGTTGGTCGTACAGGTGTCATTACTCCTGTTGCAGTTTTAGAGCCTGTAGAGATTGAAGGTGTTATTGTAGAGAGAGCTACACTGCATAATTTTGATGAGATAGAGCGTAAAGATATTCGCATTGGCGATATGGTTATAATTATTCGCAGTGGCGATGTTATTCCAAAGATCATTAAAGTATTGGAGCATTTTAGAACAGGAAATGAGAAGAAAATAGAGCGTCCTAATGAGTGTCCAGTTTGTAAAAGTGAGCTTTTAGATGAGGGTGCACTAATTAAATGTCAAAATTTAAACTGTTCTGCACGTGTTGTTAACTCTATTATCTATTTTGCTTCTAAACAGTGTCTTAATATAGATGGTCTTGGTGAGAAGATAGTAGAGCAGCTTTATAATGAAGGGCTTATAAAGCAGATTGAAGATCTTTATAGCCTAACAATGGATGATCTTTTAAAGCTTGAGGGCTTTAAAGAGAAGAAGGCAAAAAATCTTTTAAAAGCTATTGAAAATAGCAAGGGTGTGGAGTGTTGGAGATTTATCAACTCTCTTGGAATAGAGCATATAGGTGAAGTTGCAAGTAAAAAGATTTGCCAAACCTATGGCTTGGAGTTTATGCGTCTTTCTAAAGATGAGTTGATGGCACTTGATGGATTTGGTGAAGAGATGGCTGAGAGTTTTATTGAGTTTATGCGGGTTAATGGTGATAAAGTAGCACGTCTTTTAGAGATTATCCAACCACAAGCCCCTGAACAAGAGGAGATACAAGAGTCTGCTTTTACCTCTAAAACCATAGTTTTAACTGGTTCTATGAGTAAATCGCGTGGTGAGATTAAGGCAATGCTTGAAAAAATGGGAGCAAAGGTTACAGGAAGTGTATCTAAAAAGACTGACATTGTAATTTATGGAGAAGATGCCGGAAGTAAGTATGAGAAAGCCAAACAGCTTGGTGTAACATTGATGAGTGAAGATGAGATGTGGGAGAGAATCAAGTGAGGCTTGATACTCTTTTAGTGGAACGTGGGCTTGTTGATAGTCGTACGAAAGCACAGGCGTTGATTAAAGAGGGAAATGTTGCAGTTGATGGCAAAGTGGTTGATAAGCCATCATTTAAAGCTAAAGAGGATGCAAATATAGAAATTTTTGGTGATACGCGATTTGTCAGTCGTGCAGCACGCAAGCTCAAAGGCTTTTTGGATGTTCATCCAATAGCAATTGAGGGGAAGCGTTGTCTTGATGTTGGAGCAAGTACAGGAGGATTTACGCAAATTTTGCTTGAACGTGGTGCTAAAAGTGTTACGGCACTTGATGTTGGGACATCTCAACTTCATGAGAGTCTACGCAATGATGAACGAGTACTAAGTGTTGAATCTACTGATATTAGAGAGTTTCAGAGCAAACAACCTTTTGAAGTGGTGACTTGTGATGTCTCATTCATTAGTTTGCACCATATTTTAAGTGATCTTGATCGGTTGGCAAATGGTGTATTGATTCTTCTCTTTAAACCGCAGTTTGAAGTAGGACGTGAAGCAAAACGGGATCGACACGGTGTTGTAACTGATGAAAAAGCTATTGCGTTAGCACAGCGTCAGTTTGAGCGCACAACAGCAGAGCTTGGATGGCGTTTGATGGTTAAAGAGGTTTCTACACTGCCGGGCAAGGAGGGAAACCATGAGTGGTTTTACTGTTTCATCAACAGTTGATTCTATTGCTATTGGTAATTTTGACGGAATGCATTTAGGGCATAAAGCTCTTTTTGAAAAGCTTACTCAAAATGGTGGAATTGTTGTTATTGAGCATTTTCGTGCTACTCTTACTCCTCATATCTATCGTACTTTTTTTACCGACTTGCCTATATTTTTTTATGATTTTGAGTTTATACGGCAAATGTCCCCTGAAGCTTTTGTTAAAAAGCTGGTTATCGACTTTCCAAAACTTAGCCGCATTGTAGTAGGAGATGATTTTCTTTTTGGATTAAACAGAAGTGGTAATACAGAGTCTCTTAAAAAACTTTTTTGTGGTGAAGTGATAGTCATAAAAGAGGTAAAGTTAAAAGAACAACCTATACATTCACGTTTTATTCGCAAGCTGATTGAATCAGGTGAACTAGATAGAGCCAATAGTATGTTAGGAAGAGTTTATGAAATTTGGGGTGAAGTAGTTTCAGGGCAGGGGATCGGCAAAGAGAAGCTTGTTCCAACCATCAATTTATCTACTGGCAAATTTTTACTTCCAAAGCCGGGAGTATATGCTACTGAAACTTCTATTGCTGGTAAGTACTTTGCTTCTGTAACATTTGTAGGTCATAGAGTTACTACTGATGGAAATTTTAGTATAGAGACACATATTATAGACAAAAATTTATCTGATATTAGAGGAAAAGTCTCTATTAGATGGAATAGATACATTCGTAGAAACAGAAAGTTTGACTCTCTTGATGACCTAAAAAAGCAAATTTTAAAAGATATAGAGGTTGCTTGTGAAAAGAGATAATATATTTGTAAAACCAATTGAAAAACATTTTGAGTTTGATGAACAGGTTGCTGCAGTTTTTGATGATATGATTGAGCGTTCTGTTCCATTTTATCGACAAAATATAGAGTTAATTGTTAATCTACTGCTTAGACGAATCAAGAAGGAAATGCATATTGTAGATTTGGGCTCTTCAACTGGCTCTATGTTAATTGAATTGGCTAGAAGATGCAGTGAAGATGTAACTTTTACAGGTATTGATAATGCTTCTGCTATGGTAGAGTTGGCACAAAAAAAAGCTAAGGCTTTTGATATAAAAGTAGATTTTATTTGTGGTGATATTTTAAAAGTTGATTTTAGTGGTGCCGATATAATACTTTCAAACTATACATTGCAGTTTATTCGTCCTATAGTTAGAAAAGATGCAGTACAAAAAATTTATGATTCGCTCAATAGTGGTGGAATGTTTATATGCAGTGAAAAGGTATTGATGCAAAATAGTTGGTTAAATAAGCAAATCATTGATATATATTACGACTATAAGCAGCAGCAGGGTTACAGCAAAAGTGAAATTATGCAAAAAAGAGAAGCTTTAGAGAATGTTTTAATTCCTTATACTATTGAAGAGAATTTTTTAATGTTTAAGTCTTGTGGATTTAAAAGTTGTGAAACTATTTTTCAATGGGGTAATTTTGTAACTATGGCAGCATTTAAAAGTTGACTGGTAGAGCCGCCAATTTAGGCGACTTCTTCCCAGTTAACTTCAGGATTGGCTTCTCTAACCATTTTATGAATAAGCTCAAATAGTTGATTACTTGCTTTTTCCATTTCAAGGAAGTTTTTAACAAGTTTAGGACGATTTTCTGGTGTAAGACAGTTATGTGTTTTTGCACAAGGTATAGTTTGAAGTACCATTTCATGTACTTTTTCATGTGGTTTTTCCATAGCTTTGTATGAAGGAGTATGACTAAACAACTCTTTACCTGTTGTATCATACCATTTTCCAAGTCTGCAACTATGGTGATCAGAAAATTCAATAACTTTGTCTTCATTTTCATTTAGTACAGTAATATATGCATTTGACTTAAAGATAATATGATCAACTTTAATCAGTGTACCAAAGAGTGAATCACGAATAAACTTAGCCTCTTTTGCAGACTCATCTGTTTTTTGTGTAAATTGCTCAAGTGTACTTTCAAATCTATTAATATCATCTTGAGAGTTTGTTGCTATAGAAGATATTTCTTCAGAGTTAGATTGAATATCATTTGACTCTTGCTGTAATGTTTGAATAGTAATGGCAATCTCTTGCGTAGCTTTTTGCGTTCTTTCTGCAAGTTTCCTAACTTCATCTGCAACGACAGCAAACCCTCTACCATGCTCTCCTGCTCTTGCAGCTTCAATTGCTGCGTTTAGTGCAAGCAAGTTTGTTTGATCAGCAATATCTTTAATAAGGTTTACAATAGCTGAAATTTCACCAGTACGTTCATTTAGTGAAATAATAGCTTCATTGGAGTGAGAAATGAGCTGTATTAATTGATCTAAACTGCTAACAATAGCACGAACTGTTTCTCGGCTTTTAGCTGCTTCTTCAGCTGTTTCAGCAGTATTTTTCTGAATACGCTCAAGTAGAACAGAGTTTTTAGTAATATCATTTTGTATGATTCTGAGTCCAGAAGCTACACCACCAGTCTCTTTTTCAAACTCTCTGCTTAACTCTCCACGCATTTTTGTTTTAAATGATTCTGCTATAGATCTGATTGCAGTATTAAGGTGAGGAACAGATGCACGGAAGTCACCTTTATAACCACCAATAAATAGTATGCGGTAAGTTCTTCCTTCATTTGCTGCATCAATTGAAGCACGTATATCTCTCATCATCTGTTCTACCTGATCCAGCATATCATTAATTCCCCATGCTACACCTTGTAAAACGTGATCATCTGGAATGTTTGTAATTCGATCTGAAAGTTCACCGTTACCTGCTTTTGCCAATACATCACGTATTTGTCTTATGAGAGGATCTTGAAAAATCTTTTCACAGGCACCACTTTGATTGGATGGAATAAATAATCCTCCTATAGAAAGGACTCCTATGACAGCACCTGGAATATAAGCACCAGTTACCAAAAGATAGACAGCAGCACCTAATGCTGTTATAAGAAACAGTAAGGTCTGCTTATTGCTGAAGGCCGAGTATAAGCTCGTCATAACTCACTCCTTTTTCTTCTAAAATTTTATTTAATAGTCTTCCAGACGCTTCCATTCCACCTCGTCTCTCTTCCTCTATTAATTGTGCATATAGCGGTTTAATAACATCTAAGGCTCTTGCACTTGGCTTTCTTCGTACTGAATGGTAGTCCCGTGGATTTCCCTGTGGATCTGTTGTTACAGTTACGTTTGCAAATACCCAGTAGAATGACCCATCTTTACAAAGATTTTTTACATATGCAAAAATCTCTTGTTTATTTTGAATTCGTTCCCAAAGAAGTTTAAAGACTATTTTTGGCATATCTGGATGTCGTAAAATAGAGTGAGGTGCTCCTAATAGTTCATTTTCTTCATAACCAGATATTTTTATAAAAATTTTGTTGCCGTAAATAATACGACCTTTAAGGTCTGTTTTGGAGACGATAAAATCATCTTCATTCAAAACCTTTTCATTATTTATTGGGGTTGGCCGTCGCATAAACCCTCCTTTACCTTTTCTTTTATTAGAGATGTAATAAAAGATTTTACATCTATGTAACTGAATAACTCTTTAAAATTATTAATGCGGCCACCGCTTGCATTGGGGTGTCCACCACCACCTGCAAGAGTAGATGCAATTTCACTTACATCAGCTTTATTATTACTTCTTAAGCTTATAGAACCATTTGGTGAAACATTCAATATAAAGTCAATATCTGGATTTGCAACCAAAAATGCATTCCCAATTACTGATATATTTGGTATACCATAAGTTAAAATACCTATTTTATCTTTATAGTATATTTTTAATTCCTCTTTTTTATCAGTAAGTAGATCTGTAAGATAATCAGCAACAAGATTATCTAAGGTATTATCGTCTCTTTTTTCTGCAAAAAATGATTTTTTAATTTTATGCATTGAGTTATCAAGTTTTATATGAGCATCCTCTTCATCTATTAAGTTATTAGCTGATGCAATCATATGAAATTTGTGTTCTCTGTCTTTGTCATCAAATAGTGTTCTTCCAACTTCTCTTGATGATGCTATAGCACCCATCAACACTTTTCCAAACTCAAACCCTTTTTCATCTATGAGCCAAATATCAATTGCATTGATTGCATCTATTAAAGATTTATATTCAACTATTGTTTTGCACTCAAATGTATCGATTAACCAATCATATGTGATTTTTGTAGCACTTCGTGATGTATCAAGATAATACCAAGAAAATTTTGCAGCTGAATCTTTACCACTTCCATGATGATCGAGCAGTTGTACCTGAATTTTTATATTGCCTTTTAAATTTTGTAATTTTTCAATCTGTTCTTCTATATATGAACACTGCTGTATAGAGAGATTTAAATCTGTAATAAGCAGTAGTATCGATTTTGCATTGTCCAGTAACATTTGATCAAAAAACAGTTTTAATCTACCTGTTATTTCATCACCATAATTACTATTTTGGAATACTATTTTTTTAAAACATTTAGATGTAAGAAACTGACAAGCATAGCCGTCTAAGTCTGTATGTGATAAATGATAAACTGAATCTATCTGTTCCAATATCTTTTCCTTATTATTTAAATTTCAATTTCAATACTTCCAAGAACTTCAAAGTTTGCATTTGGATCTATCTCTGCGTGGCTTAATACCACTATATCTAATCCAAAACGTTCAAAAATCTCTGCAAGAGGTTTGCGAAGAAGTGGATCAACAATCAATATAACAGGTGCAATACCTTTTTGCAGAATTTTTTGTGCTTCCTGACTAATTGTTTCTACCACTTTATTAATTTGACCTACATTAAGCAGTAGTTGTCTTCCTGATTCATTATCTCTTAAATGATTAAGCATAACTTGTTCTGTGGCAGTATTTAGTGTTAATAATTTAATAGTGCCATTTTCATCTTTATAAAGACTTGTGATGATACGTGAAAGTCTGGCACGAACCTGTTCTACAATTATATCAACATTTTTTGTATATTCTGCTACATCAGCTATGGTTTCAAGAATTGTAACCATATCTTTTATTGGAATCTGCTCATGCAATAGCTGTTTTAAGACACGTTGAATTAGACCAAGTGAAGCGACTTTTAGTGTATCGTCTACAACAACTTGATAATCTTTTTTGAGTTTTTCCAGTAGAGATTGAACTTCTTGTCGAGTCAATAACTCTTCTGCATGTTTTTTAACCAGTTCACTCATGTGTGTTGATATAACTGTTGCCGGGTCAATAACAGTATATCCTTTTATGATGGCTTCTTCTTTTTTGTCAGCATCAATCCATATTGCATCTAGACCAAAGGCAGGCTCTTTTGTATGTATACCGTCTATCTCTTCTGTTGCCATACCACTATTCATTGCTAAAAATTTATCGGCATAAATTTCGCCACTGCCTATCTCTACACCTTTAAGTAAGATTTGGTATATATTTGGAGGTAGTTGTAGATTATCTCTTATTCGAACTTGCGGCATTAAAAATCCATAGTCAGCAGCAATTTTTCGCCGCATACTTCTAATTCTTTCTAGTAAATCTCCTCCTCGACTGCCATCAGCAAGTTTTATAAGCTGGTATCCAAGATCAAGCTCAAGCATTTCAACTTTTAAAATATCATTTAAAGCAGCCTCTTCATCAACTTTTTTTGCTTCTTCCCGCTGTGCACTCTTTTCTTCAGTTGCAGAGCCAGATTCAGCTGTCTGCTCAGCTCCTGCTGAAGCTGTTTTACCAGATGAGAGTGGTAATCCTCCAAAAATTCCAAGACCATCTTTTTGTCTTCTAATTAGGTATCCAAGACCTAGGAAAATAAAAGCGACAAAGGAGAGAGGAATTGTTGGAAGACCTGGAACCAAAGCAAACATAAAGAGTATAAAACCAACTACAAACAGAGTTCTGTACTCTTTCATTAATTGGTTTATGGCACCTTCTGCAAAGTTTTTTTCTTCATCTTTACTTGCACGTGTTATGATGATACCAGTAGCTGTTGATAGGATCAATGCAGGAATTTGAGATACAAGACCATCACCAATAGTTAATATGGTAAATACTCTTGCCGAATCTGAAAGAGACATATCATGTTGAAACATTCCAATAAGTAGACCGCCAATAATATTGACTATTGTAATAATAATGCCGGCAACTGCATCACCTTGTACAAATTTACTAGAACCATCCATTGCACCATAAAAGCTTGCTTCTTGTATGATTGCTTGTCTTCGCTCTTTTGCAGTATTTTCATCTATTAAACCAGCATTTAAATCTGCATCTATTGCCATCTGTTTACCTGGCATAGCATCAAGTGTAAAACGTGCAGAAACTTCAGCAACCCTTGTTGAACCTTTTGTAATGACCATAAAGTTAATAAGTACAATAATTACAAAAACTATGGTACCAATTACATAGTTTCCTCCAACAACAAACTCTCCAAAGCTTGTAATTATGTCACTTACTGCGTCAGGACCTTCATGCCCTTTTGATAAAATCATACGAGTTGTTGCTATGTTAAGAGAGAGTCTATAGAGTGTAATTAATAGTATTAAAGTTGGAAAAGTAGTAAAGTCTGTCGGTTTTTCTATAAAAATTGAGATAAGAATCATCAAAACAGATATGGCAATAGAAAGAGTCAAGCACATATCAAGAACTGGACTAGGAAGAGGTACAATGATAATTGCTAAAATAGCAACTATCAGACCTACAATTGTTAAATCTTTCGCACTAGCGATAGTTTCAAGTAATGGTATTGCTCTCTGAAGAAGTCTGAAACGTGTCGCTTTTGCCAAAAATCAAACCTTAGTTATCTAAAATATCTTTTAGTGTTAAATTTTCTAAAAATCCATCAATTTTATTCTGTAATCTGTTTAAAAAAGGCCAGATTACACAAGAATTTGCACGATCACCTGGACAACACTCCTGTGAAGGAGAACAGTCAAATACTGAAGGATTTTTTCCTTCAGCAGCTTTAATTACCTCTATAATTGAAATCTCATCAAAACGTTTATTCAGAGCAAAGCCTCCTTTTGCACCTTTGTATGAGATCAAAATTCCATTTTTTGCTAAGTTTTGTAATACTTTTGCTAAAAAACTTTTTGATATATCAAGCTGTTTTGAAAGGGTTTCAACATCTTTTGGTTCACCCCCTTCACCTATTAATGCTAATGACAGCAGTGCATATTCACTTGCTCTAGTTAGTAACATAGTTTCCCCCTATGTAATGTTAAGGTAATTTTATTCAATTTAATGTAAATCTTTGCTTTTTTATGTATAATTGCGACTCTTTTATGCTAAACATAAAAGAAATAAACCAATCAGGAGGTCAGAAATGGCTTTGGATTCGGCTAAGAAGCTAGAAATCATTAAACAATTCGGACGTGGTGAGAATGATACAGGTTCTCCAGAAGTACAGATAGCACTTTTAACAGAGCGTATTAAATATCTGACTGAGCATCTTAAAGAGAATAAAAAAGATCACTCTTCAAGACTTGGACTTTTAAAGCTTGTTGGACAACGCAAAAGATTACTTCGCTATCTTAAAAAGAAAAATTATGAAGGTTATACTAAGCTAATTGCTGCACTTGGTATAAGAGATAAATAATTTAAATTAAAAGACAATAGCTTATGCTGTTGTCTTTTTTATACTTCTGTCTTAATTTCAAATATCTTCACTCCTCTCAATAATATTTATATTCTTTATAATTATAATTGCATAACACTCTTTAACTTATTACATTTTTTTAATTAAGTAAGCAAATTTAGACTATTTTTATTCATTTTAATTTTATTTAAAGAGTAAAGAGTACAATCAAATAAGAAGTAGTTATGTTCAATTATTTTTTTTAATTTAAAAGGAGGTTTTCTATGTCGTTGTTTGGTAATAAGGAGGCAGAAGTTGAAGTAGTGAAACTAAAAGAGGAGAATGAACTTTTAAAGCGTAAAATTGAAGAGATGGAGAGAGAATTAAACAGTTATAAAATAAGTGAAAGTGATATAAAAAAAATATCTGCTGAAAATAGGTTAAAGAGAACTTTAACTGCTATTATGATGAATGGATGCAGCGAAAATCTTTCAGAAGTACAAAATGATATTGCTTATAATTTGACTAAAGTTAATGAAATAAATATGTTAAATGGTAAAAGTTGTGATATTGTTGATTCATTAAAACAGACTACTGATGCTATGACAAGTACAGTAGATGATATGATGCTTTCAGCAAATCAGTCTAGAGAGATAGCAGACAATTTAAATGGAAGTGTTGAGGAAATTAGTGGAATTATATCACTTATAAAAGATATTTCTGATCAGACAAATTTATTGGCTTTAAATGCTGCAATAGAAGCTGCAAGAGCAGGAGAGCATGGACGAGGATTTGCTGTTGTTGCTGATGAAGTAAGAAAACTTGCAGAGCGTACACAAAAAGCTACAGCTGAAGTTGAAGTTAGTATAAATTTATTAAAACAAAACTCTAGTACTATGTTAGAACAGAGTGAGAAGGTTGAAAAAATTGCTACAAAATCAGAAATATTTATAAAAGATTTTAAACAAGGTTTTGAAGAGTTAAGTAATAAAAATATAGAGTTAAAAAAAGATACAAAAGCAGTAGTTCAGAGAGTATTTATTTCATTAGCAAAATTAGATCATGTAATTTTTAAATTGAATGGATATAAAGCAATATTTAATAATAATTATGAGCTTATGAGTGATCATATGCATTGCAGATTTGGAAAATGGGTAAATAGTGATGGAAAAGAGCTTTTTGGTAAAACAAGTGCATATAAAGATATAGAGTTACCTCATAAAACTGTACATAATGCAATAAATGATGCTTTAAAATGTATAGAAAAAAGAACCTGTCTAAGCGAAGTAGATTATGTTGAGTCTAAATTTAAAGAGGCTGAAAAAGCTGGAAATGATTTGTTTAAAATTTTGAATATTATGATTGATGAAGTGTGATATAATCCCTCTTCGTAAGAAGAAGGGGTTAAAATGCGACTTTTATTTATTTTAATAATATTTGCAATTTCACTATTTTCAGATGATAAATATATTTTTGGTGAAGGTTGGAAACCTACAGAAAAGCCTATCTATCTTGGAGGCTATCTATCTGCAGTAGCAGATTTACGAAATGACAAACAGATTATATCAGTTGATGAATTAGCTTTTATGGTTTATGGAGAGTATAACCGTTTTGGTTTTATGAGCGAATTTGAGATAGAGGACTTTTACTCTAAAACGTTTGATGAAACAGAAGATGAGACATTTAGTCAAAAAGTTCATATAGAGCGTTTAAATGTGAATTACTTCATTGATGATAATTCGGAGATAATGATAGGAAAATTTTTCTCCGAAATAGGTTTTTGGAATACTTGGCCTATTAATGTTTTAAGAGATACTACTTCTGACCCACATATTCTTGAAACAATATTTCCTGAAATGTCTACAGGTATACTTTATAAAAGATTTTTTAAAAATTTAACAATATATTTGACTTTTCAAAACAATAGAGGAATTGATGATACATATAATAATTTTAATATAGATTACCACTATGCACTTGCTCTCTCTTTTGAGAATGGTGAAAATGAATGGAGGATAGGGGGAGGTCAATTCAGTGAAACAGATGGAGACAGTTCATTATATGTAACGTTAGGTTATTGTAAAGATTTACCATCTTGGACATTTATGATTGAGTCTGGCATTCGAAAGAGTGATAAGTCAAAAAAGATATTTTATGATGTGTATGGTCAGAGTGTATGGCATATTCTTCCTAAACATGATCTAATTTTAAGAATAGAGAGTTATAGAGATTTGAGTGAAATACCAAAAAGCAATAGTATAGTTTTTGGGTATACCTACAGACCTCTTCCATATATTGCACTCAAAGGTGAAGTTGATTTTTTCGATAATGGTTCAGAACGATCTCTTTTTTCATTTTCTATGATGTTTTAATAAGGTATATAGAGATGGTTCGATACTTTTACGCATTAATTTTTGCTCTCTCTTTGAATGCAGATATTTTAGTAGTTGCCACAAATCCGAAACTTGGAGTAGATAGATTGTCGGAAGATACAATTGCATCTTTATACCTTGATAAACGTCATACTATTAATGGGTGTCGTGTAGTTCTTCTAAATCTCTCTTTTGATAGCAGTTTAAGAAGAGTTTTTGAAGAACAGGTATTGAAAAAGAGTCGGCAAGAGCTGGAAAGATATTGGCTTAGAGCTCATTTTAGAGGACATAGACCACCAAAAGTAGTTGAATCAGAAGAAGCTGCAGCACTTTATATAAAAAAAATACCTTATGCAATAGGATATATGCAAAAAGATATTGCTAAAAAGTATGATCTGAAAATAGTGTATAAGTTGGAGTTTTAATTTTATGTATCTATCTATTCGTTTGAAGCTTATAATAGCTTTTTTTTCTATTATTGCAGTAGGTTATCTATCTATTATCTATTTTTTCTCAAAATCTGAAACTGAAGTTTTAAAAAAGAGAGCAATAGAACATCTTGAAGTAGAAGCTTTATACTCTATAGAGCATCTTAAACACCATTTAGATGATATTGCCAATGAGGTTCTTTTTCTAAGTAAGCTTGAAATTATGGATGATATTATTGCCAATGATATTGATAAACGTATAACAAAGATTTTAGAGAAAAAGAGAGAAGATATAGGTAAAGATGTTACTTTTTTAACTCTCAATACAAATGGAGAGATAGTAGCTTCTGCTACTGCTAGTAATTTTAAAATAGATTTAAAAAAACTATTTTCAAAAATTGAAAATATTAGAGATAAAGCACCTTATATTTTTGTTTTTAATAAATATTTAGTTTTCTCATCACCTGTTTACGCATCTTTTGATGATAAATTGACCATAGGTACTCTTTTACTTTTCAAACCTTTGAAAAATCTATCTGACGAACTTCATATAAGCAATGGTGTAATTGCCTGGATTATTCCATTAGATAATTTGAAAAAAGATATAGGAAGTCTTTTTAATCCTCCTGATAAAAAGATACTTTTGCAAAACTATCTTTATGTTATCAAACCTATTGGTCCACCTTTGGATGGATGGAAATTGGGTTATGCTTTAAAAAAAGATATAGCTTTTGAAACAATTCAACAGGTGCAAAATATTTTACTCTTTACATTTATTGTTATGCTTGTTTTAACATCAATTTTGACTATTATTATTGATCGACGTATTGTTGAACCTGTAAGAAAGCTAGCAGATACTGCATCAAAAATTGTTTCAACAAATGATTATACTATGCGGGTTAAACCATTTTCAAAAGATGAGATAGGAGAGTTGGCAGAGAACTTTAACCTTCTTATGGAAAAGACTGCTGAAGCATTTAATGCTATTGAGAGACAAAATCGTGAGTCTGTTCAAACACTCATAGAGTTAATGAACTTTTTTGGATATATGATACAGAGTGAGACAAAAGAGGAGACAATAGAGCGTGCCTGTAGAGAACTTCGTAGGTTAACTTCAGCTGATACTGTAACTTTTTGTCCTGAAGTATCTGATAAAAGAGAGAGATGTATAGTGCTAGAGTCTGCTCAATCTTTTGAAAATAATAGAAAAGTTTATGGAGCTATATGTATTGAAGGTGCTAAAGAGACAATGGCAATGGAGAACCGCTTTTTCGAATCAGCATCACGTATGATCTCTTTGCAGATAGAGAGAATTGAGTTACTGCAAACTACTCGTGAAGCTTTAAAGAGTAAAACATCGTTCTTTTCGGCATTATCTCATGAATTAAGAACTCCTTTGGGTTCAATACTTAGCTTAACACAATACTTGATGACAACTTCAAATTGTGATGAGAGTGCTAAAGAGGTACTTGGAAAGATAGAGAGTTCTGCAAGTCATCTTTTACAGATTATTAATGATATTCTAACAATGGCTAAAGCTGAGTCTGGAAAACTTGAACCTATGTTTCAGCAGTGTGACTTGGTAACTTTAATTGAAGAGACAATAGATATGGTTATGCCTTTAGCTGAAGCAAAAGGGATTGAGCTTAATTTTTATCATACTTCTAGCTCTATGCGTATTCAAACCGATCCAAAACTTTTTAGACAGGTTCTTATTAATCTATTGGCAAATGCTGTTAAATATACATTTGATGGCAAGATAAAAGTAACACTATCTTCTTTTGAATATTGTGTTGAGGTTATAGTGGAAGATACAGGTATAGGCATAGAACCTGATGCTTTAAAAGAGGTTTTTAACGAATTTTACAGAGAGTATAGAGTACGGGGAAGTGAAAATGGAAGTGGACTAGGGCTTGCTTTAAGCAAAAAAATAGCACAGGTTTTAAAAGGTGATCTGTTTATTGAGAGTGAAGGAGAAGGAAAAGGAACCAAAGCTACATTTAAGTTGTTCGTATAACATAGCCGACACCTCTTACAGTCTCTATGAGTTCAGGTTTTCCAAGCTTTTTTCTTAAATTTTTTATATGTGCATCAACAATATTGCTTGAAGCCATTGTTTCAAAGTCACGATTTATATGCTCAAGAAGCTGGTACCTTGTTAAAACAACATTACTGTTTCGTGCTAAAAACTCCAGTAGTTCAAACTCTTTTGTTGAAAGTTTTATAGGATTTTCATCTACAGTAACACGTCTTTCTATAGTATCTATCTTCATTGGACCAATTGTAATAATACTCTGCTTTTGTGGAGACTCTCTACGAAGAAGTGCACGTATTCTAGCCAGTAGTTCAATATTTGAAAAAGGTTTTTCCAAATAGTCATCAGCTCCTGCATCAAGAGCTTCCACTTTATCAACAACTTCATTTTTGGAAGAAAATAGCATAATAGGAATAGCCAATCCATCTTGTCGAATCTGTTTTAAAAACTCTACACCACTACCGTCAGGCAGCATCCAGTCCAGCAAAATTAAATCATATGTGCGCTCTGCCAATAGTTCTTGTGCTTCTTTAATAGATAAAGCTGTATAAATAATATAATTTGATTCTTCGAGTAGTTTTTTTAGACCAAATTGCAAAGTATGGTTATCATCTATAACTAATATGTGCATAAAATACCTCTCTTTTGTTTTTACCCCAATAAATCCATACCAAATTAGACAACAAGCCAAATTGCTCTATAATTAGGTATTTACAAACGAAAAAGTTACACCTAAAACTTTCACCCAATGGGTGTAACTTTTTCAAACACGGAAGGAAATTATGCCACAAACTATATTAAGCTTTGATATTGAAACAACAAATGAGAAATTAACACCAAGAGCAGGTGTAGCAATATTTGGTGAATACCTAAAAGGTATGAATCTTGAACACCTTTGTAATACAAACATTCCCTTGGCTAAACATCCAAATGGGTACGATCCATTTGAGTTCATATATCCTTTGATTCTAATGCTTCACAGCAGTGGTCGTGTACTTGATGATATT